>NZ_JBEOXE010000070.1:0-39338 GCF_040296485.1 Streptomyces sp. NPDC002138
GGGGGGGCCCCCCCCCCCCCCCGCGGCGCGGCCCCCGACGCGGGCCGGGCGGATTCCGGTCCCGGCGCGGCGGTACCGCCGGTGCCGGACATCCCGGAGCCGGGCCGGCCGCCGTCCGGGCCGGCCGTGCGCCACCACGGACACGGGCACGGCGGCGCGGAGCGGGGCCCGCAGGCGGAGGTGGAGCGGCAGCTGATGCCCGCCCTGCCGGTGCGGCCCGCGGACGTGTGCGCGCTGGGCCGCAAGCACGGCCGCTGGCAGCCGGACAGCCCGGAGGCGCGGATCTGCTCGGGCGTCCACGGCGGCTGATCCGCCGCCGGGGCGGCCGCTGCGGGTGGCCGGGCCGCTACGGCTGACCGGGGAAGGGGGCCGGGCCGCTGCCGTCGGCGGGGCCCGCCCCGAGCCGCAGTTCGAGCCGCGAGATGGCCGCCCGTACGCCGTCCCCGTACCCGTCGTCGGAGAGCGCGCCGGTGGCCGCGCGGGCCCGGGCCAGGTGGATCCGGGCCGCGTCGGGGCGGCGCAGCTTGACGTAGTCGGCGGCCAGGTTCAGGTGCAGGGACGGGTAGAAGACGCGCACGGCCGAGTGCGGCTGCGGCAGGGGCAGGGTGATGGGCTCCTGCCGCAGTCCTTCGGCGGCGTTCAGCGCCCGCAGGTCCCAGGCCAGTTCGTCGGCCGGGTCGTCCTGGGCGTCGGCCATGTAGTGCGCGAGGGTGCAGCGGTGGAGGGCGTGGCCCTCCTCGCCGATCTCCGCCCAGATGTCCCCGAGGCGGTTGCGGGCCTCTTCCCGGTCTCCGGCGTGCAGCAGGATGATCGCCTGGCCGATCCTGGTCATGACGGCGTCCTCCGACGCCTCCTGCTGCTCGGTCAACGCGGCCTCCGGCTTGCTGGGTCAGACCCGCTGCGGTCTGATCATCCAGACGCTAGCCGGAGCCGCCCCCAATGGCGCCGAGGCGCGGTGGGAAGGTCAGCCCAGGTCCGGGATCCGCCAGTCGATCGGCTCATGGCCCTGGGCGGAGACGGCCTCGTTGATCTGCGTGAAGGGGCGGGAGCCGAAGAACTTCTTCGCCGACAGCGGCGAGGGGTGGGCGCCCTTGACGACCACGTGACGCTCCTCGTCGATCAGCGGGAGCTTCTTCTGCGCGTACGCCCCCCACAGGACGAAGACGGCCGGGTCGGGGCGGGCGGCGACCGCGCGGATCACCGCGTCCGTGAACTTCTCCCAGCCCTTGCCCTTGTGCGAGTTGGGCTCGGCCTCCCGGACGGTCAGCACCGCGTTGAGGAGCAGGACGCCCTGTTCGGCCCACGGCATCAGGTAGCCGTTGTCCGGGACGGGCAGGCCCAGCTCCTCCTTCATCTCCTTGTAGATGTTGCGCAGGGAGGGCGGGGTCTTGACCCCGGGCTGCACCGAGAAGCACAGCCCGTGGCCCTGGCCCGCGCCGTGGTAGGGGTCCTGCCCGAGGACCAGCACCTTCACGCGCTCGAACGGGGTGGCCTCCAGGGCGGCGAAGACCTGCTCGCGGGGCGGGTAGACCGGGCCGCCCGCCCGCTCCTTCTCCACGAACTCCAGGAGTTCGCCGAAGTAGGGCTTCTCCAGTTCCTCACCGAGGACGGGCAGCCAGGAATCGGGCAGCAGCTGGGTCACGTCGACAACCTCCGGTACGCGTTCGTTCAACTGCTCCAGAACTTACCGGCACCCACTGACAACGGACCCGCCGCCCCGTTTCCCCCGCTACCAGCTGATCTTGCGGTACAGCTCCCACATCTGCATGGCGGTCTGCGGGTCCAGCGCCCGCTCCCCGCCCGCGATGTCGTCGCGCGTGGCGACGTACAGCTTGCCCTGCCACAGGGGCAGCAGCCGGACGTCGTCGGCGAAGATCTTCTGGGCCCGCTCGAACTCCTGGGTCACCGCCGCGCGGTCGCTCTCGCGCCGGGACTTGGGCAGCAGGTCGGTGAGGATCTCCGGGTTCTCGTACGGGGTGCCGACCGCGTTCTCCTTGCCGACGAACGGCGCGATGAAGTTGTCGGGGTCCGGGAAGTCGGGGAACCAGCCGCGGCCGAAGACCGGGTACTCGCCGTTCTTGTAGCCCTCCTGGTAGGCCTTCCACGGCTTGTTGCGCAGGGTGATCCGGAAGAGTCCGCTCCCGTCCAGCTGGCGCTTGAGCTCCTCGAACTCCGGCGCGGTGGAGGAGCCGTAGCGGTCCGTGGTGTACCAGAAGGTCAGGTCCACGGGCGTCTTGACGTCCGCCTTCTGGAGGATCTTCTTCGCCTTGTCGACGTCCGGCTGGCCGAAGACGTCGTAGAAGGGCGTCTTGTGCCCCACGACGCCCTTGGGGACCATCGAGTACAGCGGCTCCGCGGTGCCCTGGTAGACCTTCGAGACGAGCGCTCCGCGGTCGATCACCTGGGCGACGGCCTGACGGACGGCGGGCTTGGCCACCGCCGGGTCGCTGGGGTTGAAGACCAGGTAGCGGATCTCGGCGCCGACGTTGTCGACGACCTGGACGCCCGCGTTGTGCGAGGCGGGGGTCTGCAGGTCCTTGATCTCGGGCGCGGAGAGACCGCGGTAGATGGCGTCGATGTCCTTGCTCTTGAGGTCCGCGGCCATCTTCTTGGAGTCCGTGTAGTACCGGATGGTCACGCCGTTGTTGTGCGACTGCGCGAAGCCCTGGTAATTGGCGTAGTTCGCCAGGACCGCCTCGCCGCCCTCCTTGTAGGAGTCGAGGACGTACGGTCCGGAGCCGGTGACCTTGCCGTCCTTGCGGACCTTGTCGGCCGGGTACTCCTTGGGGGCCACGAGCGAGGCGGCGGGCGAGCCGAGCACGAAGGGGAAGGTCGCGTCGGGGGTCTTCAGCTGGAAGACGACCGTCAGCGGGTCCGGGGTCTCGATGCGCTCCAGGCTGCCGAACAGGTCCTTGGGGCCGACCTTGGAGCCGATCGTCCGGATCCGGTCGAGGGAGTGCTTGACGGCCTTGGAGTCGAGCGGCTCGCCGTCGGAGAACTTCAGGCCCTTGCGCAGGGTGCAGCGGTAGGCCTCGTTCGCGGAGTCGGTGAACTCACAGCTCTGCGCGGCGTCCGGCTGCGGTTTGGTACTTCCCGTCGGAAATGCCAGAAGGGTCTGATAGACGTTCCGGTAAAGCTCCCAGGAGCCGTCCCAGGCCGCTGCGGGATCAAGGGTGCTCGGTGCACTCGTCGTACCCACGACGATTCTTTTTGTCTGATCTGCGCCCGAATCCGAAATCAGCCCGCAGCCGGCGAGCAGGGATATGGACGCAAGGGCCGCAGTGACCTGCAGGCATCTGGTCCGGTTGAACACGTGCACGCTCCTCGATCGGCCAGGGGTGCGGCAGACCCTACCGCAGTGCCCCACGGATCCAATGGGGAGGTTCCGTGGGGCACTTGACCGGTTCCGTGCATATTCGATATGCATTTACCACCTGGTCGGAGGGTTATCCGTCCGGTTATCGGTCAGCCGACTCCGGCATTCAGAAAAATTCCTCCGTCGACGACCAGCGTCTGACCCGTAATCCATTCCGCTTGCGTCGACGTGAGGAATGCGGCGGCGCCCCCGATGTCCGAGGGCACCCCGAGCCGCCCCAGCGGGTAGGCGGCCGCGGCCTCCTGCTCGCGCCCCTCGTAGAGCGCCTGCGCGAACTTGGTCTTGACCACCGCGGGCGCGATGGAGTTGACCCGGACCCCGGGGGCCATCTCGTGGGCGAGCTGGAGGGTCAGGTTGATCATGGCGGCCTTGCTCATCCCGTACGCCCCGATGAAGGGCGAGGCGGAGACGCCCGCGACGGAGGCGATGTTCACGATGGCGCCGCCGTGGTCCTTCTGCCAGGCGTGCCAGGTCCGCTGGGCGAAGCCGAGCGCCGAGATCACGTTGGTCTCGAAGACCTTGCGGGCCACCCCGAGGTCCAGGTCCGCGATCGGACCGAAGACCGGATTGGTCCCCGCGTTGTTCACCAGGAAGTCGACCCGCCCGAAGGCCTCCATCGTCCGGTCGACGGCGACCGCCTGGTGCTCCTCGTCGTGGGCCTTGCCCGCGACCCCGATCACCCGGTCGGCGCCGAGCCGCTCGACGGCCTCCTTGAGGGCGTCCTCGTTGCGGCCGGTGATGCAGACCCGGTCACCGCGGGCGACCAGGGCCTCCGCGACGCCGTAGCCGATGCCCCGGCTGGCTCCGGTGATCAGCGCGACCTTGCCGCTGTCGATGCCGTTGTACGTCATGACGTTCGCCCTTCCTCTCGTCAGTTGAGGGGGCCGCCGGCCACGTACATGACCTGGCCCGAGACGAAGCCGGCGGCCTCGCCCGTGAAGAAGGCGATGGCGTTGGCGATGTCCTCCGGACGGCCGACGCGCTGCACGGGGATCTGGGTGGCGGCGGCGGCCTGGAACTCCTCGAAGCCCATGCCGATGCGGGCCGCCGTCTGCGCGGTCATCTCGGTGACGATGAACCCGGGGGCCACGGCGTTGGCCGTGACGCCGAACTTGCCCAGCTCGAAGGCGAGGGTCTTGGTGAAGCCCTGCAGGCCCGCCTTGGCGGCCGCGTAGTTGGCCTGGCCCCGGTTGCCGAGGGCGGAGCTGCTGGAGAGGTTCACGATGCGGCCGAACTTGGCCTCCACCATGTACTTCTGACAGGCGCGGGCCATCAGGAACGCGCCGCGCAGGTGCACGTTCATGACCGTGTCCCAGTCGGTGTCGCTCATCTTGAAGAGCAGGTTGTCACGGAGCACGCCCGCGTTGTTGACCAGGACGGTCGGCGCGCCGAGGGTGCTCGCGACCCGCTCGACGGCCGCCTCCACCTGGGCGCTGTCCGACACGTCGCAGCCGACCGCGAGGGCCGTGCCGCCCGCCGCCGTGATCGCCTCCACGGTGTCCTTGCAGGCGGCCTCGTCGAGGTCGAGTACGGCGACGGCGCGGCCCTCGGCGGCCAGGCGCACGGCGGTGGCCGCGCCGATGCCCCGGGCCGCCCCGGTGACGATGGCGACGCGCTGCTCGGTGGTGGACATGCTGGTTCTCCTCGCGCTTGGAATGCCCTGACGGCGGCGCCCCGATAGGTGAGCAACCGCTTAGTAGCTTCAGCTGGAGAGACGCTAGGAGCCCTGGCACCCGGTGTCAACGCCACCGGGTCCCGGGCTCCGGACCCCACGCCCCGGACCTCACGCCACGGACCCCACACCCCCGGCCTCACGCCCCGGGTCAGCGCACCAGCAGTTCCACCAGCCGGGCCAGCTCCGCCTCCGGGTCGGCCGTCAGCCCGGTGTGCACCGGCCCCGGCTGGACGACGGTGCTGCGCGGGGCGATCAGCCAGCGGAAGCGCCGCCCGGCGTCGTCGCCGGCCGCCTGGCCGGCGTCGTCACCGCCCGCGCACACGCCCTCGACCCCGCGCAGGGCCGCCCGGACCCCGGCCACGTCGGCCTGCGGGTCCAGGGCGAGGAGCTTGGCCTCGTCGAGGTGGACGCGCGCGGCGACGTACGCGTGCGCACGGCAGTAGAGGAGCACCCCGGCGTTGAAACACTCGCCGCGCTCCATCCGGGGCACCACGCGCACCAGCGCGTATTCGAAAACGTCCCGCTTGGTCACCGGCTGTCGCTCTTCTTCTTGTGGGGCAGGGGGGTCAGACGCTCGGCCAGCCAGCCGGGAGGGCCGCTGCGGACCTTCACCTCGGCCTCCATGGTGATCCGCTCGTGGATCGTGGCGGCGCGCGGCAGCAGGGCGTCCGCATAGGCGCGGCGCAGCGCGTCCGTGGAGTCGAAGCCGGGTTCGTCGACCAGCCACTCGTCCGGGACGTCGGCGGCGACCTCGGTGAGCAGCTCGCGCGTGACCAGCGGCGCGAGCTCGGCCGCGGCCGCCGCGATGTCGGGGCCGACCGGGGCCAGGACGTGGTCGGAGGCGTTGTACGGCTTGGCCGCGGCGGCCGCGGCGGTGGGCCAGTTGTGGTGCCAGATCATGGTGGCTCCGTGGTCGATGAGCCAGAGGTCCCCGTGCCAGACCAGCATGTTCGGGTTCCGCCAGGACCGGTCCACATTGTTGATCAGGGCGTCGAACCAGACCACGCGGCCCGCCTCGGCCGGATCCACCACGTAGGCGAGCGGGTCGAACCCGATCGACCCGGGCAGGTAGTCCATCCCGAGGTTGAGCCCGCCACTGGCCTTGAGCAGCTCCTGGACCTCCTGGTCGGGCTCGCCGAGCCCGATGACGGGGTCGAGCTGCATCTGGACCAGCGGCGGGACGCGCAGCCCCAGCCGCTGGGCGAGGCGCCCGCAGATGACTTCGGCGACCAGGGTCTTGCGGCCCTGGCCGGCGCCGGTGAACTTCATGACGTAGGTCCCGAGGTCGTCGGCCTCGACGATCCCCGGGAGCGAGCCGCCCTCACGCAGGGGCGTGACGTAGCGGGTCGCGATCACTTCTGTGAGCATTTTCCCAGGCTAGCGGGCGCGTGCGGGGCGCCTCACGCGCCGGAGGCGCCCGCCCAGTTGAGCCGTCCCGCGTGGATCAGCCGGAGCTGGCGCCGCGCGGTGTCCGTGACGTCGGCCCACTCGTTGCCCTCCAGGGCCGCCGCCAGGTAGGCGGACGCCGTCATCACCATGTGGTCGACGTAGAGGCGGGCGAGCATCAGGAGGTCCGCCCGGCTCCATCCGGCGCCGAGGGGATCGGCGGCGAGGTTTTCGGCCATACCCCGGGCGAAACCGTCCAGCCGCCCGGCGACCGCCTCGCGGACCCTGCGCACGCCGCCGTGCCGTTCCCGGACGATGAAACGCAGGTGCGCGGGGTAGGCGCGGACGAGTCCGGCCATCAAGTCCACCGCCTGGTCGATGCGTTGTGCCGCGATGCCCGAGCTGTCGAAGATCGAGGAGATGCCCTCGTTCAGGTTCTCCAGCGCCTCGTCCACCAGGGCGATCCCCAGTTCCTCGACGCCGGTGAAGTGCCGGTAGAAGGCCGTCGGCGCCACCCCCGCCGCGCGGGTCACCTCCCGCAGGCCGAGGCTGCCGAGGTTCTGCTCCTCCAGGAGCGAGAGCGCGGCGTCGAGCAAGGCCCGGCGCGTGCGGAGGCGTTGGGCTTGGCGGGCCCCGACGGTCTGGTTCATGTCGGAAAGTAAACCCCGAACCCACGGGGGCCGCATGCCATCATTTAGACTGGGTAGTCAGTGAACAACTGTTACCGATTCTAGGAATCTGAAGGAGGAAGCACGATGCTCTTCCTCGTAGCGGCCCTCATGCTCATGGGGATCCTGCTGGGAACCGTGGCCCACGTACCGGTCGCGGTCTCGCTCGTCGCGACGGCCGCGATCGCCGCCTGGCTCATGGTCTTCGCCGTACGGGAACGGACGGGGCGGCACCACCGCGCCGGCCGCCAGGGGGGTTCCTCATGACCGCGCACCGACCCGCGGTCCGGGAACGCCGCCCTGCCGACCCGGGCACCGCCGCCGCCACCCCGACTGCCACCACCACCGACCCCGCACCCGCACCCGCACCCGCCGACCGGCGCGCGCCGGTCCGCGACGCCGACACCCTGGCCGTGATCTCCTTCCTCTCCGGCCTGGTGGGGCTCCTGGCCATGAACCTCGTGCTCGGACCGATCGCGATCGTCCTCGCCTGCCTCGCCCTGCTCCGCGGGACGGCCCGCCCCGGCCGCGCCCGCCTCGGCCTGGCCCTCGGGATCGCCGACCTCGTGGTCCTGGCCTGCCTGGTCGGCGCGGACCACACCTGGTCCTGGAGCCTCGGCTGACGACCACCGCCGGGCCGGTCCACGGAGCGGGACGGGCCCGGGCGGCGGCGGGCGAGGAGAGGGACGGGCACAGGGTGTGAGCTATGTTGGGTGACGAGTGACATGAGAGGGAGGACCGCCGGTGTCATCCGGGCAGCAGGCACGCGCCCAGGCCGCCGCCATCACGCCGGGCGGGCAGTCGCCGGAACACGAGCGCGCCCCCGGTGAGCGGCTCCGCGCGCTGTTCGACGGCCACCGGCTCTCCCCGGGGCAGCGGCGCATCGCGCAGTACCTGATCGACCACCTCACCGAGGCCGCGTTCCTCTCGATCACCGAGCTGGCCGAACGGGTCGGCGTCAGCCAGCCGTCCGTGACCCGCTTCGCCGTCTCCCTCGGCTTCAGCGGGTATCCCGCCCTGCGGGACGTGCTGCAGCCGATCGCCCTGAGCGCGGTCGCGGGCTCCCCGGGCAGCGGTGGGCAGTTCCGGCACAACGAGCTGCAGGCCGCCGTGGACGCCGAGATCGAGAACCTGCAGAACCTGCGCCGCCTGCTCGCCGACACCGACCAGGTGCTGGACATCGGCCGCGAGCTGGCCGGTTCCGTGCCGCTGACGGTGCTCGGCCTGCGGATCTCGGTGTCGTTGGCGGAGTACTTCGCCTACGCGGCCCGGCGCATCCACCCCGACGTCCGCCTGGTGACCCGCGGCGGGAGCGTGGCCTACGACGCCCTGCTGCAGTCCCGGGCGGCGGGCGGGACCTGGGTGCTGGCCTACGCCATGCCCCGGCACGCCAAGGAGACCCTGGGCGCGCTCCGGGCCGCGCGGAGCGTGGGACTCCGTACCGCGCTGATCACCGATCCCACCCTGGGGCCGCTGGCGGAGGCGGCGGACGTGACGCTGACCGCGGGCGCCGGATCCCGGCTCGTCTTCGACTCGTACGCGGCGCCCGGCATGCTGTCCGCCGCCCTGCTGCAGGCGATGGCCGACGCGGACCCGGAGCGGACGCAGGCGCGCCTCGAGAGCTACGAGCAGGTCGCCGACCAGCACGGTTTCTTCCTCTGAGGCGGTCCCCCGCCCAGCCCGTCACCCCGTCTCGCACGGGGCATTTTCAGTCATCTCGGCGTATGTAATTTTTCATTCGCTTGCCTACTCGACGGTATATATGTTTACTTGCCGAGCGCCCAGGATTCACCAGACGCCACGGAGAGCGACCCCACGCCCTCCCGGAAACAGACACGTGGTGTGACGACTCCTCCTCACGTCCCGCCCGTGTCCGGTCCCGGCTTTCGGATCCACCGGAGCGCTCACGGCGGCCTCGGCTTACCCCTGGGCCGAGGCCGCCGAGCAACGTCTCGATCAGAGTTCGACACCACTCGGAAGCGACGAGAATGAGCCAGACTGCCCCCATCACGCTCAGCCCCGACTGGCCCTGCCAGGTCAAGGCGCCCGGCACCCAGGACTGGGAACGCACGGCGATGCGCTGGCTGCGGGACCTGCTCCCGGCCCGGTACGGCAGCTACCCGACACTGACCCGCCATCCCGCACTGCTCACCCGGCACGCGCAGCTCCAGCTGCAGCACGAGGTCCGGACGATGCGGATCGCGCTGGAGACCAGCCGGGCGGAACTGCCCTCGATGGGCCTGGCCGCGTCCGTGATCGAGAATTCCATCAGGATGTACGCGGTCGAACTGCAGCAGCTGGGCCGCCTGTCCCGAGGGGTGCGCCTCGTCGGCGACGCCCTCCGGTCCCACGGCGTCAACCGCCGCCCGTGACGGCGCGGCCGTGACACCACGGCCGACCGCGCCGGCCCCGCGCCATGCGCGCCCACCGGCCCCCGCCGTCAGTCCCCTGCCCGCGCCCACGTCCCGATGACGTCCTCGGCCGTGGTGACGGTGGCGACGAGGGCCAGCGAGTTCCGGATCAGCTGCGGGGTGTAGGCGGCGGGCACCCCGGCGATCGCGTCGGCCGGGACCACGACGGTGTAACCGAGGTTGACCGCGTCGAAGACCGTGTTCGGGATCGCGACGTTGGCGGAGACCCCGGTGACCACGAGGGTGCGGCAGCCGAGATTGCGCAGCAGGGCGTCCAGATCGGTCCCGGCCATCGGGGACAGCCCGTGCAGGCGGCGTACGACGATGTCCTCTTCGGTGACCGCGATGGGCTCGGCGACGCCGACCGCCCGCGTGCCCGACAGCTGTTGCACGGGGAGCCTGCCCGCCGCCCGGAACAGCCGCGCGTTGGAATTGGCCCCCCGCCCGTCCGGCCGCCGCTCGGCCACCGCGTGCAGGACCTGTACGCCCGCCAGGTGCGCGGCGTCGACCAGCGCGGCCACCCGCCCCAGCATCCCGGAGGCCTGGGCCTCCTTGGCCAGCTCGGGCAGGGCGCTGTCCTCGCCGACGACGCCGTTCTGGCACTCGACGGTCAGCAACGCGGTGGTGGCGGGAGCGAGTTGCGCCCTGAGCCGAGCCCGGCCGGCGGCGTCCTGGGACATGCATCCCCCTGGCGTGATGACGGAAGAGCCTTCATGATTCCTGACACATAGTCAGATGTGAAGGGGTGTGGGGCAGATGGACGGCGCTCAGCGGCGCGGCCGCCGGATCATGATGACCGGGGAGGAGGTGGACGACTTCCTGCGGACCCAGCGCACCTGCCGGGCCGCCACCGTCTCCGCCGACGGCCGGCCGCACGTCGGGGCGCTCTGGTTCGTCTGGGACGGCACGTCGTTGTGGCTGTACTCGATCGTCCGCAGCCGCCGCTGGGCCGACCTGCGCAAGGACCCGCGTCTCTCGGTGGTCGTCGACGCGGGCGAGGAGTACGACGAGCTGCGCGGCGTCGAGCTCTCGGGCAACGCGGTCTTCGTGGGCGAGGCCCCGCGCACCGGGGAGCCGTGCCCGGAGCTGGAGGAGGCCGAACGCCTCTTCCCCGTGAAGAACTTCGGGATCACCGAGATGCCGCACGACGGACGGCACGCGTGGATCCGCCTCACCCCGGACTCGGTGGTGTCCTGGGACTTCCGCAAGCTCTAGGCCCTGGCCGTCTCTTCCGGGTCCCGCCCGACCCGCGCCGGGCGGGTCACAGCTGCGCCGCGGTCTTCCGCAGCGCGGACACCGCGGCCCGGATCGAGGGCCGCCGGTCGGCGTCCGCCCGCCAGACGACGTACACGTGGCGCCGCAGGCTGTCGGACACCGGCACCAGCCGCACCCCGGGCGGCACCGGTCCGCGCCCCAGCCGCGGCGCCACGCACACCCCGAGCCCGGCCTCGACGAAGGCGAGCTGCGTGTGGTGCTCCTCGGCGATGTGCGCGATGCGCGGCTCGACGTCCAGGCCGCGCAGCGTGAACACCAGCCACTCGTGGCAGAACTGCCCCTCGTTCCAGGAGATCCAGTCGTCGTCGGCGAAGTCCGCGAGGGAGATCCGGGCCCGGTCGGCCAGGGGGTGCCCCGCGGGCATGGCGATGTCGACGGAGTCGTCGAGCAGATGGGTCCGGGAGAGTTCCGCGGGCACCGGCATCCGCCGGTTGTGCCAGTCGATGGCCACCGCGAGGTCGAGGTCCCCGCGCACCACGGCGAGCATGCTCTGCTCCGGCTCCCGCTCGGTCACCCGGACCCGCAGCTCGGGGTGGTCGGCGCGCAGGCTGTTCAGGGTGTGCGGCAGCAGCCCGCGCATCGCGGTGGGGAAGGCGCCGATCCGCAACTGGCCGATCGCGCAGCCGCGCTGGGCCTCCACATCGGACTGGGCCAGCTCCACCTGGGAGATGATCCGCGCCGCGTGGTCGGCGAGCAGCCGCCCCGCGTCGGTGAGCCGGACCCCGCGGCCGTTCTTGGCGAGCAGCGGCTGGCCGATCTCGCGCTCCAGCTTCGCCATTTGCTGGGAGACCGCCGATGTGGTGACGTGCAGGCCGTCGGCGGCGCCGCTGACCGAGCCGTGCCGGGCGAGGGCATCGAGCGTACGCAGGCGCTCCAGGTTCAACATGTAAGCGATGCTACGGCGTAGCTCCAAAGAAGTCTCGCTTGTCCTAAGAGATCGTACGCAGCACAGTGATCCCCATGAGCGCACCCGCACCCGTCCGCCGACCTCTCCCCACCCTCACTTCCCCCGCCTCCCCCGCCTCCCCCGCCGCCCCGGTCTCCCCCGTCGCGACCGCGTCCGCCGTCGCGGCCACCCCCCGGGCGGCCCTCGACTGGCGGATCCGCTTCGCGATCCTCTCCGTGGTCTGGGGATTCAGCTTCCTCTTCGTCAAGGTGGGCACCGAGGCCTACGCCCCCTTCCACGTCTCCCTGGGCCGGGTCTTCTTCGGGGCGCTCGCCCTCGCCACCGTGCTGCTCGTCCGGCGCGAGCCGCTCCCCCGGGGACTGCGCACCTGGGGCCACCTGACCGTGGCGGCGCTGCTGCTCAACAGCGCCCCCTTCTCGCTCTTCGCCTACTCCGAGCTGAGCATCCCCTCCAGCCTCGCGGGCATCTGCAACGCCACTTCCCCGCTGTGGGGCATGGCGCTCTCCCTGGTCGCCCTCTCCGAGGACCGCCCGACCCGGCGCCGCTTCGCGGGCCTCGGCCTCGGCTTCCTCGGGGTGCTGACCGTCCTCGGCGCCTGGCAGGGCTTCGCGGGAGTCGACGCGAAGGGCACGGCCCTCGCCCTGCTCGCCTCGCTCTGCTACCCGATCGGCTGGATCTACGTCCGCCGCACCCTGGCGGGCACCCCGGGCTCGCCGGTGGCGCTGACCGGCGCCCAGCTGATCCTCTCCACCCTCCAGCTGGCGGTGGTGAGCGCCGTGTTCACCACCGCGCCCGCCTCCTTCCCGCTGTGGCCGACGCTCTCGGTGGTCGCGCTGGGCGCCCTGGGGACGGGGATGGCCCTGCAGATGCAGTACCGCCTGGTGACCGAGATCGGCCCGACCACGGCGCAGATGGTCACGTACTTCATCCCCGTCATCGCCACCGCGGCGGGCGTCCTGGTCCTGGGCGAACAGCTGCACTGGAACACCCCGGTGGGCGCGGCGATCGTCCTCGCGGGCGCCGCCCTGACCCAGACCCGCCCCGGCGCCCGGAAGAAGGGCTGACCGCCGCGGGGGCCGGCGCCCCGGACCGTACGACCGACGCCGGACCGGCCGGAGGCAGCGCCCCCGGCCGGTCCGGCGTTCAGTCGTAGCGGGCCCCGCGCGCCGGGCGGACCGCCTCGGCCACCGCGTCCGCCAGCGCCGGGATCTCGGCCGATGTCACGGGTGACACGGTGATCCGCAGGCCCGGCCCGCTGTCCACGCGGAAGCGCGCTCCCGGGGCCACCGCCCAGCCCGCCGCGAGGAGCCGGGTCACCGCCCCGGTCTCGTCCGTCACCGGCACCCACACGTTCATCCCGCTCCGGCCGTGCGCGGCCACGCCCCGCTCGCGGAGCGCCGCCACCAGAGCGTCCCGCCGCTCCCCGTACGCCCGGGCAGTCGCCCCGGTGTCCACGGCCCCCGAGGTCCACAGTTCGATGACGGCGTACTGGAGCAGCCGGCTCACCCAGCCGGGCCCCAGCCGCTGCCGGCCCAGCACCCGGTCCACCGTCACCGCGTCCCCCGTCAGCACCGCGAGCCGCAGGTCCGGCCCGTACGCCTTGGCGGTGGAGCGCACCAGCGCCCAGTGCCGGGTGACCCCGCCCAGACACTTCAGCGGCAGGTCCACGATGCCGTGTCCGTGGTCGTCGTCGATGACGAGCACCTGCGGGTACCGGGCCAGCAGCGCCCGCAGCTCCGCCGCGCGCCCCGCGCTCACCGCCGCGCCCGTCGGATTCTGCGCCCGCGCGGTCACCACCAGCGCCCGCGCGCCCTCCCCGAGGGCCCGCTCCACGGCCGCCGGCACCGGCCCGTCGTCGTCGACCGCGACCGGTACGACCCGCAGCCCGAGCGCGGGCGCGAGGTCCAGCACGCTGCCCCAGCCCGGGTCCTCGACCGCCACCGCGTCCCCGGGGCGCAGGTGCGCGGACAGCACGCGTTCGATCGCGTCCAGCGCGCCCGAGGTCAGGCCGACCGGCCCGGGGGGCACGCCGTCGGCGTCGAGTCCGGCCCGGGCGAGCCGGGCCAGTTCGGGCACGACGGGGTCGTCCCCGTACCGCGTGGGCGCCTGCGCGTACCGCAGGGCGGCCGCCGCCAGCGCGCCCGCCAGGTCGGGCAGGACGGCCGGATCGGGGTTGCCGCTGGCCACGTCGCGGCCCCCCGGCGGTACCTGCACGCGCAGCCCGTCGCGCGGGGTGCTGGCGGGGCGGGCCCGCACCCGGCTGCCGCGCCGCCCGTCGGTCTCGATGACCCCGCGTTCGCGCAGGGTGCGGTAGGCGGCGGCGACGGTGTTCGGGTTGACCCCGAGCGTCGCCGCCAGCTCCCGCATCGGTGGCAGCAGGGCGCCGGGCGCCAGCTCCCCCGACCCCACGCCCGCTTCGACACTGGCCGCGATCTCCGATGCGCGGCTTCCCTCGACCATGTATTCTCCTAGCACAAACGACAGTATGCACTAGTGCAATGGAGTTCGCATCATGACCGCCGCGCCCGCCGCCCCCCACAGCCCCGCGACCGACGCATACGAGCCCACCGACCTCACCGTTCCGTCCCGCTCGCGCGAGCGGGCGCGCTACGACCGCGAGACGGTCCACGCGATACTCGACGAGGGGTACCTCTGCCACCTCGGCTTCATCCGCGACGGCGCTCCGGTGGTCCTGCCGACCCTCTACGGCCGGGTCGGCGAGGCCCTCTACATCCACGGTTCCACCGGTTCGCGACCGCTGCTCGCCGCGGGCAAGGCCGACCCGGGCCTGCCGGTCTGCGTCACCGTGACCCACCTCGACGGGCTGGTGCTCGCGAAGTCGGCCTTCCACCACTCGATGAACTACCGCTCGGTCGTGGTGCACGGCACGGCGTACGAGGTCACCGACGAGGCCGAGCGGCGCACGGCCCTCGACGCCCTCGTCGACCAGGTGGTCCCGGGCCGCTCGGCCGACTCCCGGCCGGGCGACGCCAAGGAGCTGGCGGCCACCGCCGTCATCCGCCTCGACCTCGAGCAGGTCTCGGCGAAGCTGCGCACCGGCGGCCCCAACGACGAGGCCGGGGACCTGGACCTGCCGTTCTGGTCGGGCGTGGTCCCGGTCGCGCGGACCTACGGCACTCCCGTCCCGGCAGCGGACCTGGCCCCCGGCATCGACGTACCGGACTACATCACGGCGCTCTGAGCCGGTACGGGCCCGGCCTCGGGCCGCTCCGGTCCCTCGGGCCCGCCGCCGCTCACCTCCGCCGGACGGCGGCCCTCCGCGACGATCAGCGCGAGGACCGCCGTCAGCAGGAGCAGGGTGCCGAGCGCCACCGACGCCGTCAGCCGCTCCCCCAGCAGCAGCACGGCGATCACCGCTGCGCTGACCGGCTCGATGAGCATGATCACGGACACGGTGGCGGCCCGTACCGCGGCCGCGCCGGTGAAGTAGAGGACGTACGCGAGCGCGGTGGGCACGGTCGCGACGTACACCAGCAGCCACAGCACCCGGCCCGGCTGCGCGGTGTGCGGAACCAGCCCCTCCAGCGCCGCGAGCGGCAGCAGGCACACGGTCCCCACCGCCAGCGACCACGCGGTGGTGACCAGCGGGTCCCCGCCCGCCCCGCGCCGCCCGAGCAGCCGCGTGCGCAGGGTCATCGCCGCGTACCCGGCCGCCGACAGCAGCGCCCAGCCGACCCCGGCGGGCCGCACCTCGGCGCCCCCGCCCCCCAGGGTCAGGACGGCCAGCCCGGCCAGCGCGCCGCAGACGGCCGCCGCCCCGCCCCGGCCGAGCCGCTCGCCCATCCAGTGCCGCGCCCCGAGGGCGATGAGCACCGGCCCGGCGCCCAGGGTGACCACCGTCCCGACGGCGAGCCCGGTCTCGCGCACGGCCCCGAAGTAGGCGGCCTGGAACAGGGTGAAGAGCAGCCCGGTCCCGATCAGCGAGACCACCGAGGGCCGCCGCGCGGGCGGCGCCGGGCGGCGCGGGCCGCGTGGACGGCGTACGGCCAGGGCCGCGAGCAGCAGGACCAGCGCGCCCGCGCAGCGCCAGAAGGACAGGGCGAGCGGACCGAGGTCGCTCGCCAGGAACAGGAGTGAGGCCGCCGCCCCGGCGGTGCCCCAGGCGGCTCCGGCGACGACGAGATACAGGTGCTTCGACACGTGTGTGCTCCGCGTGACGTGAAGGATGAGGGAAAGAGGTCATCGCTTCGCGGGCAGCACGGACCCGCCCGGTGACTCCGGGCCGGATTCAGTCGCGCAATGAGGCGAGGCCGCCCGCGTCAGGCGGCGGGAGGGGGAAGCACGGTCGTCTGCATGGCCCCGACCCTAGGCCGTCGTGGCCGTCCGGTCCAGCGCGTCCGGATCGGGGGTGCTCCGCTCCTGGTCCAGGGCCTCCTGGTCCAGCGCGCCCCGGTCCAGGGCGCCCGGACCCAGGGCCGCCGGATCCGGCTCGCCGCCCGGCGGCGCGGGCCGCGAGGTCTGCGCGATGAAGGCGCCACCCAGCACCAGCGCGGCGCCCGCGATCTGCGGGGCCGAGAGGTGTTCCCCGAGGAGCACCCAGGCCAGCACGGTGGCGACGACCGCCTCCAGACAGGCCACCACGCCCGCCACCTGGGGCGAGAGCATGCGTACCGACACCACGCCGGTCAGATAGGCGGCGACGGTCGCGATCAGCACCACCCAGCCGACGAGCACCAGGGCGGGTACGGGCGTACCGCCGACGGAGGCGGCCCGCGCCAGCACCCCCCAGTCCAGCTCCCAGGGGCGCGCGATCACGCTCATCACCAGGGCGCCGATGATCAGGCCGTACGCGATCACCCCGAACGGGTCGGGAGCGTCGTCCCCGTCCGCACCCCGGTCGGCCAGGACGAAGTAGAACGCCTGGCAGCAGGCGGCGGCCAGGCCGAGCAGCACCCCGAGCGGGTCCAGCCGCAGCCCGGCCCAGATCTCGACCACGCAGGCCAGCCCGGCCACGGCGACGGTGGCCCCGACCGCGGCCGCCCGGGTCACCGGCTTGCGCTGGACGAAGCGGATGTAGCCGAGGAGCAGCGCGGGGCCGAGGTACTCGAGCAGCAGGGCCACGCCGACAGGGATGCGGGACAGGGCGGCGAAGTAGAAGGCCTGTACTCCGGCCACGGCGACCAAGCCGAATCCGGCCAGCAGCTCGGGTTTGCGGAACAGCAGTCCGCGGTGGCGCCAGGCCAGCGGGGACAGCACGAGCGCCGCCCCGACCACTCTCAGCCAGACCACGTGCAACGGGTCCAGACCCGCCTCGATCAGCGGCTTCGCCGCCACCCCGGAACCACCGAACGCGCACGCCGAGACGAGGGCGAGGCCCAGTCCGGCATTTCTCCCTGACGCTTGCATCGGCACATCATGACAGCCGTCGTCAGGAGCGTCACGGGCATGACGCCTGTTGAGATTTCCTGACAGGTCGTCAGTCTTGAATGTTCCGGCCGCCGGGGCTACCTTCCGCCGGACACAGCCGACGAGAAGGGGCGGTCCCATGGCCGAAGTCACCGCGGAATCACGCATCGAGGCCTCCGCCTCCGCACTCTGGTCGCAGCTCACGGACTGGAACGCGTACGGCGAGTGGAGCATGACCCACACCGGCTTCCCCCAGGGCGGCCCGGACACCCTGGCCGTCGGATCCACCTTCGCCGAGAACATGAAGATGATGGGTTTCCCGGCCGAGGTCGTGTGGACCATCGAGGAGCTGGAGACCGAGCGGGTCTTCGCCATCCGCGGCAAGGGCCCGATGGGCGTGATCGTGGGCACCCGCTACACCCTGATCCCCGACGGCGCGGCGACGACCGTACGCATCGACGGCGATTTCCAGGGAGCGGCCGTCTCCCTCATGGCGGGCAAGCTGAAGGACTCGGCGACCGCCGCGCTGAACGAGTCCCTGCGCAAGCTGGCCGGCCTGGTCGTCTGAGGCCGGCCCCGGCCGCGCCCCTCCGGAATCCGGGTACACCGGAGCGCCCCGCGCGTCATGACGACGCGCGGGGCGCTCGGCCGTACCACCCGCTCGACGGGTCAGTGCTCGTCGGCGAGGATCAGGTAGAGCTTCTTGCGGGCCTCGTTGATGACCGCGACGGCCTTCTCCCGCTGCTCGGACGAGCCGGTCTTCCAGACCTGGCCGAAGGCCTCCATCAGGCCGAATCCGGCCGTCCGGATCTCGTTCATCGCCTCGCGGTCGAACCCGCGCCCGGCCTCGTCCCAGGGGGCGGAAGAGCCCGCCTCGGCCTCGGCGCGCCCGGCGTCGGTGAGCGTGAACAGCTTCTTGCCGCCCTCGCTCACGCTGGTGATGTGCCCCTCGTCCTCGAGCATCTGCAGGGTCGGGTAGACCGAGCCGGGGCTGGGCTTCCAGGCCCCGCCGCTGCGCTCGCCGATCTCCTGGATCATCTCGTAGCCGTGCATCGGCCGGTCCGCGAGCAGCGCCAGGATCGACGCCCTGACATCACCCCGCCGAGCCCGCCGGTGCGGCCCACCACGCCCGCCCCGCCCGCCGAAGGGTCCGCCGAAAGGCGGCCCGAACGGCCCGAACGCGGCGCGCCGGCCTTCGAAGTCACCCTGACGGTCCGGCCCACAGTGTCCGTGCCCACGACCGTGCTCGTGTCCGTGTCCGTGCTCGTGTCCATGTGAACGCATGACTGCGCTCCTTTCGCCATTGCTTCCGCTGGTCGTTCTTGTCGTTGTCCGACATCACAACCATCGCTGATCGCTCGCGACCTGTCAACGATATATCGGGAGTGTTCTTACGACTGTCGCCGACAGGGTGGGGCGCGGCGGCGCGGGGGATGCTCGGCCTACCCGGCGCACTCGACGTACCCGACGTAATCGGGAGGCGAGGCCCGCGGCGGATGGGGAACACTTCGCCGGGTGATCGTGATGCAGCCCGTCCTGGAGACGGACACCCCCGACGGCTTCGACCTGTGGCCCGTCGCCGCGACCGAGCGGTTCGGCTTCCTGCCGCTCAGTGGTGCGCTGTCACCCGCCGAGATCGGGGCGGCGCTCATGCGCATCGCCGCCTGCAATGACGGGGCCCCGGAAACCGAGGGCGACCTCCCGCCCCGGCCGGCCGGGCGGCTCGAGGGCTTCCTGCACGGGCTGCTGTACCGCGACGGCCTCCACGCGGCGGGCGGCCTGCGCGTCACGGACGACTCCACGGGCGCCACCTTCGCTCCCGGCCCCTGTGACGGGCTGGAGGACTGGCACGACTGGTACCGGCTCGCCGACAGCAGCGGCAGGATCGGGCACGGCCCCGATCCGCAGCCCTCGCGGGCCGAGCGCCTCGGGGACACCATCCGCCTCACCGTCGACACCGACCGGAACGACGGCCCGGTGATCGAGCTGCCCGTCACCGAACTCCGCCGCCTGCTCGCCGGAGCGGAGCGCGACCTGACCGGCTTCCTCGCGGCGGCATCGCGCTGGATCTCCGAGCACCTGCCCGCCCACGCCACGCCGCTGACCGCCGCCCTGACCCGCCTGCTCGGCCTTCCCCTGCCCCTTCCCGCCCCCGCCCCGAAGTCGCACAACGCGGCCTCCCCGGTTTCGGCGCGCTCGCGGACAAGGGCATCGTGCACCTCCGGCGCCACTGGGACGCCTACGACGACGAACCGGCGACCTACCTCTTGGAAATCGACTCCGACGCACGCAGGTTGCGCCAGGTGGAGCTCACCGATGACGGAAGCGCGCTGAAGAGCGGCCCCGATGACTGGGCGTTCAATCCGCCGGTCGTGGATCTCTTCGATCCCGAGTGGGCGGACAAGGAGATCCCCCCGGAGGCGTTCGAGGCGGCATGGCTCCGAGCGCGTCCCGTGGATATCGAGCGGGGGGGCGGCGACCTAGGGTGACCCGATGACAACGATCAAGAAATTTCAGGTCACCTTCGACTGCGCGGAACCTGAACGCCTCGCCCGCTTCTGGTGCGAGGTGCTGGGGTACGTCGTATCGCCCGTGCCGAAGGGGTTCGACACGTGGGACGACTACCACGCGTCGCTGCCGCCCGGGCATCAGGTCGACTGGTTCTCCTGCGTGGATCCCTCGGGTGAGGGCGCGCGGCTGCTCTTCCAGCGCGTCCCCGAGGGCAAGGTCGTCAAGAACCGGGTGCACCTCTGCGTACGGGCCGGCACCGGGCTCGTGGGGGACGGGCGCCTCGCCACGCTCCGGGCCGAATGCGCCCGGCTGGTCGCGCTCGGCGCGGTCCACGTGCGCACGATGCTCGCCGACGACACCAACGAGTCGTGCATCGTGATGCAGGACATCGAGGGGAACGAGTTCTGCCTCGACTGACGGGTCCGGCACGCGGAGGGCGGTGTTCCGGCCCCGGCGGCCGGGCAGACCGCCCGCATGAGCCGGGACACCAGCGACACCGTGCTGACCGTCACCTTCGTCGTTGGTCGCCCGCCGGCTCCTGTTCGCCGCCGTGCTCGGCGTGCGGGAGCGCCGTCGCGCCAAGGAGCGGGCCCGCGGACCGCCGGACCGCGACGCCCCGAGCCCCAGCAACCCCAGGAGGCTCCCCCAGGAGTCCAGTCACCCCGAATTGGCCTTTGTCCGGGCCGGCGAGCGGCCCATACGGTCGCAGGCATGCGCATCCGAATCGTCGACGCCTTCACCGACCGGCCCTTCCAGGGCAACCCCGCCGGAGTCCTGCTCCTGGACGGCGCCGCGGGCTTTCCGCCCGACGCCTGGCTCCAGCGCGTGGCCGCGGAGGTCAACCTCTCCGAGACCGCCTTCGCCCACCCGCTGCCGCCCGGCGGGGAGGCCGACTGGGCGCTGCGCTGGTTCACCCCGACCGCCGAGGTCGACATGTGCGGGCACGCCACCCTCGCCACCGCACACGTCCTGGCGAGCACGGGCCTGGCCGACGGCCCGGTCCGGTTCGCCGCGCGGTGCGGGATCCTCACCACCGAGGCCGCCGGTGACGGCACGGTGACCATGGACTTCCCGACTTCCTCGCTCACCCCGTACGAGCTCCCCGACGCCCTCGCTCTGGCGCTGGGCGGGGTGGAGATCCGCTCCGTCCACGACACCGCCGCGCACATCGGGGACCTCGTGGTCGAGCTGGCCGACGAACGCGCCGTGCGCGAGGTGCGCCCCGATTTCGCGGCGCTGGCCGCCTACGCCAAGCGCGGGCTGATCGTCACCGCGGCCGCAGAGGACCCCGCCCGGGGGTACGACTTCGTCTCCCGCGGCTTCTTCCCCGCCGTCGGCGTGGATGAGGACCCCGTCACCGGCAGCGCCCACACCGCGCTCGCGCCCTTCTGGGCCGCGCGCCTGGGCCGCTCCGAGCTGACCGGCCTCCAGGGCTCGGCGCGTACGGGCCTGGTCACCGTCCGGCTCGCGGGGGACCGTACGTTCCTGACCGGACGCGCCGTCACCGTCGTGGACGGGGAATTGCTCACCGCCCCCTGAGCCGGCCTGCCGTCAGGGCGTCGGCAGCCAGCCGACCTTGCCCGCGAGCAGGGCGTACCCGCCGAAGGCGACGATGTCGAGCAGCGCGTGCGCGGCCACCAGCGGCCCGACCCGGCCCCAGCGCCGGTAGAGCAGGACGAAGACGACGCCCATCACCACGTTGCCGAGGAAGCCGCCGACGCCCTGGTAGAGGTGGTACGAGCCGCGCAGCAGCGAGCTGGCCAGCAGCGCGGCCATCGGCGACCACCCCAGCCCGTCCAGCCTGCGCAGCAGGTAGGCCAGCACGATGACCTCCTCCACCACGGAGTTCTGCACCGCGGAGAGGATCAGTACGGGGAACTTCCACCACACGTCGGGCAGCGCCTCCGGCACCACCGTCAGGTTGAAGCCGGAGGCGCGCGCCGCCAGGTAGAAGGCGAGCCCCGCGCTCCCGATCCCGGCCGCGACGAGCACCCCGCGGCCCAGGTCCCGGCCGGGCCGGGTGCGGTCGAAGCCGAGCACCCGCAGGCCGGGCGCGCCCTCGCGGGTGAGCAGGTGGGCCACGAGGAGTACGGGCACCAGGGCGGTCGCGATCCCGAACAGCTGCCAGGACAGGTCGAGCCAGGGGCGGCCGGGCGCGTAGGAGCCGTTGAGCGTGGCGGCCTGGTCCTTCAGCCCGCCCGGTTTCGTGAGCGAGCCGATGAAGCTGATCAGCGCCGAGACCCCGCTCGCGCCCAACGACAGGGCGAGGACCAGCAGCGTCTCGGTCCGCAGGACCCGCCGCCCGTCCTCGTGCAAGGTCCCGACCACCGGTTCCGGCTCCGCCCGCACGCCTGACTCCCGTCCCGCCAACCCGCCATCCCGATCCGACGACCCCATAGTGCCCGCTCGGCGGCGGAACGGGATCACCGGCCGGGACCGGGCCGACGGAGAACGGGGTCACGAGCCGGGGAGCGGGCCGACGCGTAACGGGCTCACGAGCCGGGGCCGCCCCTCACCGCCCCGCGGTCAGCGCGGCGCTCACCTCCTCCTCCGGCAGCCCCGCGGGCCAGGTGTGCACCGGATCCCCCTTGTACATCAGCTCGGTGTAGCGCCGGGTCGTCGCCGCCAGCGCCGCCTCGCGGTCCAGCCCGGCGGCCAGCGCCCGGTGGTAGGTCTCGACCTGCCAGGTCGAGCCGTTGGCGCGCCTGCGGCAGCGCTCCTCGATGATCCCGAGGTAGTGGTCCCGGTCCGCGGGCTCGATCCCCCAGGCGTCCAGCCCGGCCGCCGCCATCGGCAGCAGCTCGTCGAGCACCAGCCGGACCGCCGGGACGCTCGCCAGCCCCCCGCCCCGGCCGCGGCGCGGCCAGCGCAGCCGCGCGTCGATCCCGTACCGGCAGGCCGCGTCGAAGTTGGCCTCCGCCTCCGCGAACGGCAGCCGGCTCCACACCGGGCGCTGTTCGTCGGCGAGGGTGCGCACCAGCCCGTAGTAGAAGGCGGCGTTGGCCACGACGTCGGTGACCGTGGGCCCGGCGGGCAGGACCCGGTTCTCCACCCGCAGGTGCGGCACCCCGTCGGCGACCCCGTACACGGGCCGGTTCCACCGGTAGACGGTGCCGTTGTGCAGGACGAGCTCCTGCAGGCTGGGCACCCCGCCCTCGGCGAGCACCCGCAGCGGTTCCTCCTCGTCGCAGATCGGCAGCAGCGCCGGGAAGTAGCGGACGTTCTCGGCGAACAGCTCGTACGCCGAATCGACCCAGCGCTCGCCGAACCAGGTCCGCGGGCGCACTCCCTGCGCCTGGAGCTCGGGCGGCCGGGTGTCGGTGGCCTGCTGGAAGAGCGGCGGCCGCGACTCGCGCCACAGCTCGCGGCCGAAGAGGAACGGGGAGTTGGCGCCGACGGCTATCTGTACGGCCGCCACCGCCTGCGCCGCGTTCCACACGTCCGCGAACCGGCCCGGGGTGACCTGGAGGTGCAGCTGCACCGAGGTACAGGCCGCTTCCGGGACGATGGACCCCGAGGTCCAGGTCAGCCGCTCGACCCCGTCGATGTCGAGGGCGAAGTCCTCCCCCCGCATCATCAGGATCTGCTCGTTCAGCAGGGAGTACCGGTCCACCGCCGAGAGGTTCGCGGAGACCAGGTCCTCCCGGGAGATCGTCGGCAGGATGCCGATCATCACCACCCCGGCATCGATCTCGGCGGCCTGCCGGTTCGCATAGGCGAGACTCGCGCTGAGTTCCTCCGCGAGCTGGTCGAATACCCGGCCGTCGAGCCGGTGCGGAAGTATGTTGACCTCCAGGTTGAACATTCCGAGTTCCGTTTGGAAATCGGGGCTCGCAATACGCTCCAGCACCTGGGCATTCACCATTCTCGGCAACCCGTCGGAACCCGCGAGATTCAACTCGATCTCCAGCCCCATCATGTTCTTGGGGCGATCGAACCTCTTCTCCGCCAGAAGTCGCTCCAGTCCCTCCAGGCACTCGTGAAGCTTCCTCCGATACCGTTGCCGATCGGACAGGTCGAATCCGCCTGCCACGACCTTCTCCCCCATCGAAGCGTCCCTCCACGAGTGGGCCTGGCCCGGTCCACCCAGGCCTGCGTACGGACGATGATGCCCCGGCCTGATGATCGATAACGCGGCGGGGTCACGACTGGCGGACAGCGCGCGCCGGTTTGGCCGACAGGCGCTATGGCACATTCATCTGGCATGGGGCAGCCTGCAATGTCCGCGTCGACTTTTCCGTGTACGCAATACCATCACTTTCCAGCCGAGCGCCCTTCGGGTAACCTCCGAGGTCAGCGCGGGATGCTTGCGCGCGCGCAGCTCCGAATCGTTCACATCGGGACCGGTAAGCGCCTTGTCGGCAATGGGCGGGACAGCTAGCCGAAACACCGCGTGAACACACGTCGTATAAACTCCGCAAACGAGGCAGAGAGTTGGCGCGCGGTCATTGCCCCTCAGCCCCCCTCTGGCCCCAGAATGCGACAGCGCCGTCCGCACCCGCCCCCGTTCTCCCAGGTCTCCCAAGTGAGAGGCGACCCACCATGCCGCTGCATGTCCCTCCGGCTCCCGCGCCCGCCCTGCGCAGCGTCCTCGCGGCACTCGGTTCCCCCACGGCCGTTCACGAGGCTCACACCCCGGCGCTCCGCGCCCTCCAAGGGCCTCTGACCGCCGAACTCCCCCTGCCCGTCCACGTCCTGGACCGGCTGCAGTTCCTGCCCCCGACCACGGGCCGGCCGCCCCGCACCCGGCTCACCGGCTGGCGGTTCCTGATCCGCAGCGGCGACCGCTTCGTGGCCGCGGCGGACACCCGGCTGACCGCGGACGGCTGGGTCTTCTCCCACTTCTTCGAGGGGCCCTACGTCGCCGCCACCGAACGCGCCCTGCGCCAGGCGGAATCCCTCGGCAAGAACTACCAGCCGCGGCTGCTGTCCGTACCGGAGCTGTACATGCTGACCCTGTGGCTCCACGAAGGCATCGGCGCCGACGCCTCCGCCGGGCTGCCCGCCGCCGCGGATCTGCTGGTGCCGCTGGCGCCCGCGCCGCCCGGCATCGCCGCCTACCGTCCGCACCCCGTGTCGGAACTGCTGCCGGTGCTGACCCGCCGGCTCACTCCGCAGAGCCCGCCGAACCCCCGGAGTCCGGGGGCGGCCCCGACGCTGGCGGCGCCGGCGGCCTGACCCGGCGGCGGCCGCGGCGGCCGCGTCGTCCGGTCCCCTGACCGGGTTTGCCCATTCGGCCTAGCCCACTGGGACCAGGAGTGAACCACCCGAAATGACAGGGGAGTTGGCTTGAACCGCCCGCACGGGTGATGCGTCATCAATCTATGAGGACAGCTGCCGGAAATCCCTGCGGACGTCAGCCCGTAGGGCAACACTGGACCCTGACCACACCGAGATTGATACGGGGGGCGGCCATGAACGACGCATCGAGCCGCAGCACACAGACCACACCGCAGCGAAAGAACGTATCCATGTGCCAGCACCAGCCAGCCTGCCCGTCAGCCGACTCCGCCGACCGGGAAGCCGCGCACCCCGTGGCCAACCACCCGGAACAGGGCTGGAGCCTGCTGTGCAACGGCGTCCTGCTCTTCGAGGACACCGGTGAGCTGCTGCCGGACGGCCAGATCATCGCTCCGCACCGCCCGCTCGCGGCGGCGCATGTGATGAAGGCCGCCTAGGACCTTCGGAGGCACGCCGCGACACGGAGAGGGGCCGGTCCGGGAGGCATACTCCCGGACCGGCCCCTCTCACGTATCAGCTGTCAACCGTCACATGTAGGTCAGCGGTGGTGCGTCAGTTGTCGTACTCGTCCAGCGGCGGGCAGGAGCAGACGAGGTTGCGGTCACCGAACGCGCCGTCGATGCGACGGACCGGCGGCCAGTACTTCTCGGCGGCCGTGAGCCCGCCCGGGAAGACGGCCTCGTCGCGGGTGTACGGGTGGTTCCACTCGCCGCCCAGCGCCGCCGCCGTGTGCGGGGCGTTGGCCAGCGGGTTGTCCTCCAGCGGCCACTCGCCCGCCGCGACCCGCTCGATCTCGGCGCGAATGGCGATCATCGCGTCGCAGAACCGGTCGATCTCGGTGAGGTCCTCGGACTCGGTCGGCTCGATCATGAGCGTGCCGGCCACCGGGAAGGACATCGTCGGCGCGTGGAAGCCGTAGTCGATCAGGCGCTTGGCGATGTCGTCCACGCTGACGCCCGTCGCCTTCGACAGCGGGCGCAGGTCGATGATGCACTCGTGAGCGACCAGGTTGCCCGGGCCGGTGTAGAGCACCGGATAGTGCGGCTCCAGGCGCTTGGCGATGTAGTTGGCACCGAGCACCGCCACCTGGGTGGCGCGCTTGAGGCCCTCGCCGCCCATCAGGCGCACGTACGACCACGAGATCGGCAGGATGCCGGCGCTGCCCCACGGGGCGGCCGAGATCGGGCCGACGCCCGTCGCGGGACCGGCGGTCGGCTGCAGCGGGTGGTTGGGCAGGTACGGGGCCAGGTGCGCCCGGACACCGACCGGGCCGACGCCCGGGCCGCCGCCGCCGTGCGGGATGCAGAAGGTCTTGTGCAGGTTCAGGTGCGAGACGTCGCCGCCGAAGTGACCCGGCTTGGCGAGGCCCACCAGGGCGTTGAGGTTGGCGCCGTCCACGTAGACCTGGCCGCCCGCGTCGTGCACCTGGGCGCAGATGTCGGCGACGTGCTCCTCGAACACACCGTGCGTCGACGGGTAGGTGATCATCAGCACGGCGAGCTCGTCGCGGTACTGCTCGATCTTGGCGCGCAGGTCGGCGGCGTCGACCTCGCCGTCGTCCGCCGTCTTGACGACGACGACCTTCATGCCGGCCATCACGGCGCTGGCGGCGTTGGTGCCGTGCGCGGAGGACGGGATGAGGCAGACGGTGCGCTGCTCGTCGCCGTTGGCCCGGTGGTACGCCCGTACGGCGAGCAGACCGGCCAGCTCACCCTGCGAGCCGGCGTTGGGCTGGATGGACACCTTGTCGTAGCCGGTGACCTCGCAGAGACGTTCCTCCAGCTCGGTGATGAGCGTGAGGTAGCCCGCGGCCTGTTCGATCGGAGCGAAGGGGTGCAACTGGCCGAATTCGGGCCAGGTGACCGGCTCCATTTCGGTGGTCGCGTTGAGCTTCATGGTGCAGGAGCCCAGCGGGATCATGCCGCGGTCCAGCGCGTAGTCCTTGTCCGAGAGCTTGCGCAGGTAGCGCAGCATCGCCGTCTCGGAGCGGTGCTGGTGGAAGACCGGGTGGCTCAGGTACGCGTCCGAGCGCAGCAGGGCCTCGGGCAGCGTGTCGGCGGTGACCTCGTCCAGCGCCTCGATGTCCGCGGTGACGCCGAAGGCGGCCCACACGGCGTCGATGTCGGCGCGCAGGGTGGTCTCGTCGCAGGAGACGGAGACGTGGTTCGCGTCGGCCTGGTGGAGGTTGACCCCGGCCTCGCGGGCGGCGGCCACGACCTGGGCGGCCTTGCCGGGCACCCGCGCGGTGACGGTGTCGAAGTACGAGCCGTGGACCAGCTCGACCCCGCCGGCCGTCAGGCCCGCGGCGAGCAGGGCGGCGTAGCGGTGGGTGCGGCGGGCGATCGTCCGCAGGCCGTCGGGGCCGTGGTAGACGGCGTACATGGCGGCCATGACGGCGAGCAGCACCTGGGCGGTACAGATGTTGCTGGTGGCCTTCTCGCGGCGGATGTGCTGCTCGCGGGTCTGCAGGGCCAGGCGGTAGGCCTTGTTGCCGTCGGCGTCGACGGAGACACCGACCAGGCGCCCGGGCAGCGAGCGGGCGTGCTTCTCCTGGACGGCCATGTAACCGGCGTGCGGACCGCCGAAGCCCATCGGGACGCCGAAGCGCTGGGTCGTGCCGATGGCGATGTCCGCGCCGAGCGCGCCCGGGGAGGTGAGCAGGGTCAGGGCGAGCAGGTCGGCGGCGACGGTGACGATCGCGCCGAGGCCGTGCGCCTGGTCGATGACCGGCTTCAGCTCGCGGACCGCGCCGGAGGCGCCCGGGTACTGGAGGAGCACGCCGAAGACGCCGCGCTCGGCGATCTCGGCCGGGATGCCCTCGGACAGGTCGGCGACGACGACCTCGACCCCGGTGGGCTCGGCGCGCGTCTGGATGACCGCGATGGTCTGCGGCAGCGTGTCCGCGTCGATGAGGAAGACCCCGCCCTTGACCTTGCCCACGCGGCGGGCGAGCTGCATGGCCTCGGCGGCCGCGGTGCCCTCGTCGAGCAGGGAGGCGCCGGAGGTCGGCAGTCCGGTCAGGTCGGCGACGACCGTCTGGAAGTTCAGCAGGGCTTCGAGGCGGCCCTGCGAGATCTCGGGCTGGTAGGGCGTGTACGCCGTGTACCAGGCCGGGTTCTCCATGACGTTGCGCAGGATCACCGGCGGCGTGAAGGTGCCGTAGTAACCGAGGCCGATCATGGGGGTCAGGACCTGGTTGCGGTCGGCGAGACCGCGCAGCTCCGCGAGCACCTCGGCCTCGGTGCGGGCCTCGGGGAGGTTCAGTGCTTCGGCGCTCTTGATGACGTCCGGCACCGCGGCGGCGGTCAGGTCGTCCAGGGAGCCGTAGCCCACCTGGGCCAGCATCTTCGCCTGCGCCTCGGCGTCCGGGCCGATGTGGCGCTGCTCGAAGGGGATGCCTCGCTCCAGCTGGGAGAGCGGAATGCGGTTGGCGGTCATGTACGGAGGCCTCCTGGTCGTACGACCTGCGAGGGGTACCACGGCGCGGGCACCCGGACGGCCTCCCCCTCTGTCATGTCAACCTGAGAGCTTCACCGGGCCTCCTGGGGGTCGCCCGTGGAGATCCGGCTTTCACCGTCGGTGAGGAGGGGTACCGGAACTGCGATCCGTTACCCGCCCTGCTTTCCAGAGTGGCCTCGTCCGTGCGGTACGTCTGCCTGAGAGATTCCGGGGAGGAGTTGCTCCTTCGGCGCCTCCGACGAACTCGATCGGAGGACTCTCCCGCACAGGGTCAGCAGCCGTTCCCCAGCCTACCAGCGAGGATCTGGGCCCTCCCTCGAGTGGCCCCCTCCCCGGAAATGCACTTTTGTAGTCATTACGCAGGAGTTGCGACCAAAAGGAGGCGACCGTGCAGACCGACATCGATCCGCGCAGCCTGATCGGCCGCAAGGCGTTCGACCGCAATGGCACGAAGATCGGCACCGTGGACGAGGTCTACCTCGACGATGCCACGGGCGTCCCGGAATGGGCCGCCGTACGAACCGGACTCTTCAGCCGGGACGCCTTCGTCCCGCTGGAGCCGAGCGAGGTGGTGGGTGACGCCCTGCGGGTGCCCTTCGAACGCGCCCTGATCAAGGACGCCCCCGATTTCGGGGTCGGCCGCCACCTCTCGCCGGAGCAGGAGCTCCAGCTCTACCACCACTACGGCCTGGACGTGACCTTGCCGAGTGACTTCCACCACGGCGACCCCGGCCGCGACCGCGATCGCGACTTCGGCCGCCTGGCGGGCGACGAAAACTAGCTATTCCGTCTCTTCTTCGGCAGGTTCCCCGACCAGCGGCAGCGGATCGGACGCCTCCAGTTCGGCGTCGTCCATCCGGAAGGTGCGCACCCGGCCCGGGGCCGATCCCGGCTGCTCGAAGCGCACGGTCACCCGGCCCACCCCGCTGCCCTGCACCCAGCCGGGCCCGTACGTGCCGTGGCGCACGTCGGTCCCGGCCGGCCACCGCCGCTCCGGCGGCGGACCGGCCTCACCCCCGGCCGCCGCCTCCCCCACCGGTACGGGCGCCCCCGCGCCCCCGACGCCCCCCGCGGCCGCGTCGGCCGTCGGCGGCCCCGCGGCCGCTTCTCCCCCGGCGCCCTCGTCCTGCCCCTTCGCCTCCGCGGCGTCGCGCTCCTCCGCCTCCGCCTGGGCCTCCGCCTGGGCGAACAGGTCCTCCTGCGTGTAGTCGGCCAGCCCCGACACCCCCACGCCCAGCAGCCGCACCCCGCCCGTGGTGTCGACCCCCTCCAGCAGCCGCGCCGCCGCCTCCCGGACCACCGCCGGGTCGTCCGTGGGCCCGCGCAGGGTCTCGGAGCGGGTGAGCGTGGAGAAGTCGTACCGGCGCACCTTGAGCACGATCGTCCGCCCGGAGTGCCCGGACGCGCGCAGCCGCCCCACGCACCGCTCCGCGAGCCGCTGCACCTCGCCCCGGATCCGGACCCGGTCGTGCAGGTCCACGTCGAAGGTGTCCTCGACCGACACGGACTTCGCGTCGCGCTCGGCGACCACCGGCCGGTCGTCCAGGCCCAGGGCCATCCGGTACAGGGCCACCCCGTGCGCGCGCCCGGTCATCCGGACCAGCTCGTCCTCACCGGCTTCGGCCAGCTCCCCCACGGTGGTGATCCCGGCCCGGCGCAGATGCTCCCCCGTGGCCGGCCCCACCCCCGGCAGGGTCCGCACCGACATGGGCGCCAGCAGCTCCCGCTCGGTCCCCGGCTCGATCAGCAGCAGCCCGTCCGGCTTGGCCCCCTCCGAGGCCACTTTGGCCAGCATCTTGGATCCGGCCAGCCCCACGGAGGCGCTGAGCCCCGTCGCCGCCCGGATGTCCGCCCGCAGCCGCTCCGCCGTCGCCCGGGCCCCCGTCGCGTCGAAGGCCGCCCCGCCGGCCTCCAGGTCCACGAAGGCCTCGTCCAGGCTGAGCGGCTCCACCAGGGGGGACAGTTCGCGCAGCCGCGCCATGACGAGATCGCTGACCGCCCGGTACAGCGTGAAGCGCGGGATCAGATAGGCGCCGTTCGGGCAGAGCCGCCGCGCCTGGGCGGTGGGCATCGCCGAATGCACCCCGAGCCGCCGTGCCTCGTACGAGGCGGTCGCGACCACGCCGCGCGGGCCGAGGCCGCCGACGATCACCGCTTTCCCGCGCAGGCTCGGCTTCGCCGCCTGCTCCACGGAGGCGTAGAAGGCGTCCATGTCCAGATGCAGGATGGTCGGCGCGGCTCTCACGCCACCGATGCTGCCCTACGCCACTGACAACGCCCCCGGAGCGCCCCCGGCGCGCCCCGGGCGGCGGCCGGGGCCGGATGCGCCGACGGGCCCCCGCAGGGGCCCGTCCACAGCATCCGGACGGCCCAGGACCGTCAGCCGGCCCGGTTGCGGCGCGCGGCCAGCTCGTCGGCCGGATTGTGCCCGACCAGCGTCTCGCCGGTCTCCGCCCGCTCGCCGTGCAGCTGCGCCAGCGCCTTCTCCACGTCCCGCCACACCACGCCGACGGCGATCCCGAAGACGCCCTGCCCGCCCTGGAGCAGGCTCACGACCTCGTCCGGGGACGTGCACTCGTACACGGTGGCGCCGTCGCTCATGAGCGTCATCCGCTCGAGGTCGCGAAAGCCCCGGTCGCGCAGGTGCTGGACGGTGGTGCGGATGTTCTGCAGCGCCACCCCGGTGTCCAGGAAACGCTTGACGATCTTCAGGACGACCACGTCCCGGAAGCTGTACAGCCGCTGGGTGCCGGAGCCGCCCGCCGCGCGCACGCTGGGCTCGACGAGCCCGGTCCGCGCCCAGTAGTCGAGCTGCCGGTAGGTGATGCCCGCGGCGGCGCACGCCGTGGGTCCGCGGTAGCCGATCTCCCCGGTCGCCGGCTCGCCGACCTCCGGGCCGGGCGGCACGGATTCCGGCTGACGGCGCGCGGGGCCCACCGCACCGCCGTGCAGCGGGTACGGTCCGCCCTCACTCCGTGCGGGGATGCCCCCGGTCGTACCGTCGCCCGTGATCCTCACGCCGACCCTCCGTCCTTGACCTGCCCCCTCGAAGGTAGGCAGTCACCCGGGGTGCGTCAACGATCGCCACACTCGGCACGCCGAGTGATAATCACCCTGAGAGTGGTTTCCCGTATCCCTTTGCGGGGAAAGGCTACTCGAATGGGCTGACAATCCCTTGAGGACGACTCGGCCGACACCTCACTGATTGCTGCTGCCGAAGTCCTCCGGCGAGATCTGGTCGAGGAACTCGCGGAACTTCTCCACCTCGTCCTCCTGCTCGTCCGGAATCGCGATTCCGGCATCGTCCAGCACCCCGTCGCTCCCGTAGATCGGCGTCCCGGTGCGCAGGGCCAGCGCTATGGCGTCGGAGGGCCTCGCGCTCACCTCGACCCCGCTGGCGAAGACGAGCTCCGCGTAGAAGACACCCTCCCGCAGATCCGTGATCCGGACCTCGGTGAGTTCCTCACCGATCGCCTCCAGCACGTCCTTGAACAGGTCGTGCGTCAGCGGCCGGGCAGGGGCCATTCCCTGCTGGGCGAAGGCAATGGCAGTAGCCTCCCCAGGACCGATCCAGATGGGGAGGTACCGATCGCCTCCCACTTCACGCAGGAGCACGATCGGTTGGTTGGAGGGCATTTCAACCCGGACACCCACAACGTCGAGCTCGTTCACACAGCAACCCTAGGACCTGACCGGCCGGTTTGGGTAGTCGGGGCCCGCCGCGTCAGTGCAGACGCACCCCGAGAGCGGTCTGTACGAGCGCCTCGTGGAGCTGGACGGAGAGGCCCGCGAGCTCTTTCAGCGTGGCCTCGGCATGCGCTCTGGTCTGGGGATTGCGGTGTCGCCGCAGGGGGGCGACCACCTGCTCCACCAGCCCGGCCTCCCGGTCCGCCGCGGCTTTCATGGCCCGCAGGTGCCGCGGCTCCAGCCCGAAGCGGCCCAGTTCCGCCACCAGCCTGGCCACGGTGACCGCCTCGGCGTCGAATCCGCCGTCCGCGGACTCCGCGAGGAGCCCGTACGACTCCCACTCGACCAGCTGTACCTCGTCCACCTCGGCGGCGGCCAGCAGCTCGGCCCGGCCGATCCTGGCCACGGTGGGGCGGGTACGGCCGATCTCGCCCAGGACGGCGGCGACGGCCGCCTCCCTCGCGGCATCCCCGTCCGTGTGCGGGGTGGGCGCGGGGATGCGGATCTGCTCGCCGCGTGCGAGCGCGTCGAGCTGGTCCTTGATGACCTTCAGCGGCAGGTAGTGGTCGCGCTGCAAGCGCAGGACGCGGGCCAGCCGCTCGACGTCGTCGGGGCTGAACTTGCGGTATCCGGAAGGTGTGCGCCGGGGCTCGACCAGCCCCTCCGCCTCGAGGAACCGGATCTTGGAAATCGTGACTTCGGGAAACTCGTCGCGCAGCATGGTGAGCACCGTGCCGATGCTCACCAGCCGCCCGCCCGAGCCGGCGGTGCCGTGACCGGCACCGCCCGTCGAGGTACGCAGCATGGACCTTCCCTGTGGTCCTCCCGGGCTCGGCCCGGGAGGACGGTCAGATACCCCGCAGGCTCGCGTAGAAGACCAGCCGGTACTTGCCGATCTGGACCTCGTCGCCGTTGTGCAGGGCGACCGAGTCGATCGGCTCACGGTTCACGTACGTGCCGTTGAGACTGCCCACGTCGGAGACGGTGAAGCCACCGTCCTCGCCCCTGCGGAAGTCGACATGACGCCGGGAGACGGTGACGTCGTCCAGGAAGATGTCGCTCTGCGGGTGGCGGCCCGCCGTGGTCAGTTCGCCGTCCAGCAGGAAGCGGCTGCCGGAGTTCGGGCCGCGCCGCACGATGAGCAGGGCGGAGCCCGGAGGCAGCGCTTCCACCGCGGCCTGGGCCTCGGGGGACAGCGAGGACGACACGTGCTGTCCGGACACCTCGGCCTCGTAGGCCTCGAGGCCCGAGATCGAGATGGTGGACGTGGTCTCCGAAGCACGCTCCGGCGTCAGACCCGGCCGCAGCGGCGCCCCGCAGTTGGAGCAGAACCGGCTGGCCGCATCGCTGCGGTGTCCGCACCTGCTGCAAACCTGCTCGGCCGACATGGACGGCTCCTCGCGCCGCGGGTGCCCCGCGGAGGCATTGGTGGCATACGGATCGGGGGCAAACCCTCCACCCGTACTTGAGGTTGATGGTTCACCGAAACCTATGCGTCCGGAACCGGCAGGGTCAACAGCCGACGCGCCGTACGCGCCCGAATTGTCCCCCGCTCCGGCGACCTCGTCGCGGAAGAGCGGCCGGTCGCCCTGCGCCTCCACGTCTCCATGCCCAGCGCGGTGCTTGGGCGCACCGCTCTCCTCGCGGTTCTTCTTGCCGAACAACTTCTCAAACAACTTCACGGGCGATTCCCCTTGACCGAAACAGACCCGCCCGTGGGGCAGGACGAACTCCGAATACTCACACCTGCCGACCCGGACATTCTCACAACGTCCGTCACCACCAGACAGTTTCCACCACGCACCGCTTCTTCGGTGCGCCGACCCCCCGCAGCCATCCGCCCACGTGAGCCGCTCCACATCTCGTCCGGTCTCATGACGATGACGACCGAGCGTAGTCAGGCTGCTTCGCAGGCCGCAAGGCGTCCACAACGATCTTCGCCGATCGGGCGACGGTAGCGGTGGCCTGCTCCTTCTCCAGCGTCTGGATGACGCCGCCGGGGATGTTGAGGGCGGGCTCCAGGTCCTGCGGCTTGCCGATGACCCGGAATTCATAGGGTTGTGTGATCTTCTTACCGTCGATCGCCACGCCGCCGCCCTCGTCCGAGAAGTACGAGCTCGCCACGATGCGCACGCCGTTGATCTGGATGGCCTCAGCCCCGGCCGCGCGCAGCTCCTGGAGGGTGTCCAGCAGCTTGTCCGACTGCACCTGGCCCTTGGCGTCGGTGACCTTGAGCGTGATGCCCGGCCCCTGCGCTGCCACGGTACCCGCCAGAATCCCCAGTTGACGTTCCTTCTCGATCGTCTGCTTGCGTGCCTCGTCGGCCTGGTTGGAGCTGGACTCCAGCTCCTTGCGCTGGTCCTCCAGCTTCTGCTTCTCGTCTTCGAGGCGCTTGGTGCGCCCGTCCAGCTCGTCGAGGATGCGCACCAGGTCCTCCTGGCGCGCCCCGCGCAGGGCGCTGGAGTCGCTGTTGTGGCGCACCTGGATGGCGAGCCCCAGCCCGAGGACGAACAGCAGCAGCGCGACGATCAGTTGGGCCCGGCTCACCCGCGGCGGCCAGAGTCCCTCGGCGAGCCGCTGGCGCCCCGTCTGTTCGATAGACGCGGGTTCGACCCCTGCCGGTTCCGTCGGCGGGGTGGGCTCGGGCGGCGTGTTCTCGTCCGTACTCATCGGCGTCACGCCCGGAAGACGTGCCGGCGGATGGCCGCGGCATTGGAGAAGATCCGGATGCCGAGGACCACGACGACGCCGGTGGACAGCTGCGCGCCGACGCCCAGCTTGTCGCCGAGGAAGACGATGAGCGCCGCGACCACCACGTTGGACAGGAAGGACACGACGAAGACCTTGTCCACGAAGATGCCGTCCAGCATCGCGCGCAGACCGCCGAACACCGCGTCGAGCGCCGCCACGACGGCGATCGGCAGATACGGCTCGACGACGGCCGGCACCTCGGGCCGGACCAGAAGTCCGGCCACCACTCCGGCCACCAGGCCCAGTACCGCGATCACGATGCACCCTTCTTCGGATCTTCTGCTGTGGCTGTACGTACGGTCAGGCTCGAAGCGGCCGGCAGCCGTACCTCGTTCTCCGCGGACAGGGTGTACCGGATCCCGTAGCTCTGCTGGAGCACGTGCAGGTACTGCCCGTCCACGCTGTCCTGGAACTCCGTGGTCAGCCGCTTCTTGTCCCCCACCGCGAGGACCTCGTACGGCGGGACCAGCGGCTTGTTGTCGACCAGTATCGCGTCACCGGCGGCCCGGATCGCCGACAGCGCCGTCAGCCGCTGCCCGTTGATCGCCACGGCCTCGGCCCCGGCCTGCCACAGGCCGTTGACGATCCGCTGCATGTCCCGGTCGCGCAGCCGCCCGGTGTCCGAGAAGCCCTTGCTCTCCCGCGGCCCGCCGCCGTCGCCCGAGGAGGAGCCCTTGGCGTCGTCCACCGTCAGCTTGACTCCGGGACCGCGGACCTCGGTCGCACCGGACAGCAGTGCCAGCAGCTCGCCCTGATCACCGCCCTGCTGTTTGAGGGCGACGCGCTGACGGCCGGCGACGTCGTCGCGCAGCCGCTCGATGTCCTTCTCCAGGCCGTCGGCGTGGTCGTCGGCCCGCTGGACGCGGTCGATCAGCTCTTCCCGCTCCTTCGCCAGCACCGGAGCCGCTATCTGCGCCTGCGCGGCACCCAGCGTGACGACCATGCCGGCGAGCACGAGCCCGGCGGCCAGCGCCAGTTTGGCCTTGAGGTTGCGCGGCAGACCCGACGTGCCCTCCGCCTCGCGCCGGGCCGCGGCTTCCGCATAGCCCTCGTCGAGACCGTGGTCCATCACGTGCGTCAGCAGCGACATGGAGGCGTCCGGGCGCACCGGCGGTTTCGCCGAACTCCGGTTGTTGGGCGGCTGCGACATGCCGCACATCGTCGCATGTCGCACCGGCCCACACCGAATGCGGCGTCCGACGGGCCGGGAACCACGCTGGGTGGCCCCGGCCCGTCGGGCCCGCGATCAGTTTCCGGCGCCGTCCAGGACGCCGGCCCACTCCTCCAGCAGCGCCTGTGCGGACGCGTCGTCGGGGCCCTCGGCCCACAGGTGCGTCACGGCCTCGGCCGGGTCCGGCAGGACCAGCGCCCAGCGCCCGTCCGCCTCGACCACGCGCACCCCGTCGGTCGTGTCCACCTGCCGGTCTCCGGCGGCCTCGACCACCCGGCGCATGACCAAGCCCTTGACCGCCCACGGCGTGGGCACGTCCCGCTTGAGGACGTGTGCCCGCGGGATCCGGGCGTCGATCTGGCTCAGCGTGAGCTGGGTCCGCGCGACCAGCCCGATCAGCTGGACGAAGGCGGCCGAGCCGTCGAAGACGCTGCTGAACTCCGGGACGATGTAACCGCCCCGGCCGTCCCCGCCGAAGATCGTGGTCTCCGCGCGGCCCACCCGGGTCAGGTCGTCGGGCGAGGTCGTCGTCCACTCCACCTGGGTTCCGTGGTACGCCGCCACCTGCTCGGCGATCCGGGTCGTGGTCACCGGCAGCGCCACCCGGCCGCTGCGCCGCTCCGCGGCGACCAGGTCGAGCAGCACCAGCAGGGCCCGGTCGTCCTCGATGATCCGGCCCCGCTCGTCCACGAGCGAGATCCGCTCGCCGACCGGGTCGAACCGCACGCCGAAGGCCGCCCGCGACGAGGCCACGATCTCCCCGAGGCGGACCAGCGCGGCCCGCCGGGACTCGGTGGTCTCGGTCGGCCGCGATTCGTCGAGTCCGGGATTGACGGTGAGCGCGTCGACCCCGAGCCGGCCCAGCAGGCTGGGCAGCACGAGCCCGGCACTGCCGTTGGCCGCGTCCACGACCACCTTGAGCCCGGAGTCCGCGACGCCGGAGGTGTCCACGTGTCTCAGCAGGGAACCGGTGTAGGAGTCGAAGACACTCGACGGGAACTGCAGGTCGCCGATCTCGCCCGGGAACGCGCGCCGGTATTCCTGGCGCGCGTACACTCGGTCGAGCTTGCGCTGCTGCCCCTGCGAGAGGTCCGCGCCGCGCTCGTCGAGGAAGATGATGTCCACGGAGTCCGGCACGCCGGGCGAGGTCCGCAGCATGATCCCGCCGGCACTGCCGCGCGCGGTCTGCTGCCGCGCGACCGGCAGCGGGACGTTCTCCAGGTCCCGTACGTCGATGGCGCTGGCCTGGAGCGCGGAGATCATCGCGCGTTTCAGCGCACGCGCGCCTCGGGAGTGGTCTCGGGCGGTGGTGACCATCGCCCCCTTCTTGAGCGTGGTCGCGTAGGCACCGGCGAGCCGGACGCACAGCTCGGGGGTGATCTCCACGTTCAGGATGCCGGAGACGCCGCGTGCGCCGAAGAGGTGCGCCTGGCCCCGCGACTCCCAGATGACCGAGGTGTTGACGAACGCGCCTGCCTCGATCGTCTTGAACGGGTAGACGCGCACATTGCCCTGGACGATCGATTCCTCACCGATCAGGCACTCGTCACCGATGACGGCGCCGTCCTCGATCCGGGCGGCCCGCATGATGTCGGTGTTCTTGCCGATGACGCAGCCGCGGAGATTGCTGTGCGGCCCGATGTACACGTTGTCGTGGATCACGGCCCGGTGCAGGAAGGCACCGGTCTTGACGACCACGTTCGAGCCGATGACCGTGTGCTCACGGATCTCGACCCCGGCCTCGACCTTGGCGTAGTCCCCGATGTACAGCGGCCCGCGCAGGATGGCGTCGGGGTGCACCTCGGCGCCCTCGGCGATCCACACGCCCGGAGAGATCTCGAAGCCGTCCATGTCGACCTGGACCTTGCCCTCGAGGACGTCGGCCTGCGCCTTGACGTAGCTCTCGTGGGTGCCGACGTCCTCCCAGTAGCCCTCGGCGATGTAGCCGTAGATCGGCCGGCCTTCCTTCATCAGCTGAGGGAAGACATCGCCGGACCAGTCGACCGGAACGTCGGGGTCCACGTAATTGAAGACTTCCGGCTCCATCACGTAGATGCCGGTGTTGACGGTGTCCGAGAACACCTGTCCCCAGGTCGGCTTCTCGAGGAAGCGCTCGACCTTCCCTTCCTCGTCCACGATCGTGATGCCGAATTCCAGCGGGTTCGGCACCCGGGTCAGGCACACCGTGACGAGTGCGCCCTTCTCCTTGTGGAACTTGATGAGATCGGTGAGGTCGAAGTCGGTGAGCGCATCGCCGGAGATCACCACGAAGGCATCGTCTTTCAGAGCCTCCTCGGCGTTCTTCACACTGCCGGCGGTCCCGAGTGGCTTCTCCTCATTGGCATAGGTCAGCTCCATGCCCAGTTCTTCGCCGTCACCGAAATAGTTCTTGACGAGTGAAGCCAGGAACTGCACGGTGACCACGGTTTCGCTGAGACCATGCCGCTTGAGCAGCCTCAGCACGTGCTCCATGATCGGCCGGTTGGCCACCGGCAGGAGCGGCTTGGGCATGCTCGAGGTCATGGGGCGAAGGCGTGTGCCCTCGCCACCAGCCATCACGACGGCCTTCATGTCGGAAGAGTCCTCCTAGAGAGACGGCGTTCTGCGCCGACCTCGCCCGTCTCGGACGGTGGCTACGCTGCTCTTCCGCGTGACTACTCCGGCGAGCCGAACTCAGTCGGCCGTGGCGGCGTCCGCCTTGATGAGACGACGGACCTGCACCACGTACAGGACTCCTGCCCACCAATAGAGGGTTGTACCCCAAACTGCGAACGCCCATCCGAAAACTGAACCCAGCCAGGCGAGCCAGCCCGTGCCGTCACTGAGCAGCAGCAAGGGGAACGCGTACATCAGGTTGAAGGTGGCCGCCTTCCCCAGGAAGTTCACCTGCGGCGGCGGATAGCCGTGACGGCGCAGGATCCACACCATGACCAGCAGCATCAGCTCACGGGCCACGAGGGCGCCGGTCACCCACAGGGGCAGGATTTCCCGCCAGGTGAGGCCGACGAGCGTGGACAGGATGTACAGCCGGTCCGCGGCCGGATCGAGCAGCCGGCCGAGGCTGCTGATCTGGTTCCAGCGCCGCGCGAGCTTCCCGTCCAGGTAATCACTGATCCCGCTGAACATGAGCACCGCCAGTGCCCAGCCGTCGGCATTGGGGCCACCGAACACCGGCATCAGGATGAGCCAGAGGAACACGGGTACGCCGACGAGGCGAGCCATGCTCAGAATGTTCGGGATGGTGAGGATTCGGTCTGTCTGAACCCGGGTCTCCTGGACCTCCACCCGAGGGCCTCCACTTTGAAACGTACGAACGATGCTCCCTGACCCTACAGGAGACCAACCGGGCCATCCGGACCCGGAACGCAGAAAAGCCCCGCACCAAAAGGTGCGGGGCTTTCCCGGAAAAATTGTTCGGCGGCGTCCTACTCTCCCACAGGGTCCCCCCTGCAG
>NZ_JBEOXE010000071.1:0-39096 GCF_040296485.1 Streptomyces sp. NPDC002138
CGCCCGGCTCGGCCCCTACCCGTAACGGCCGGCGTAGCGGGATCGGAAGAGGGAGCCGGCGCGCGCACCGCGGCCGTCCTCGCGGGGGCGGCGGTCCTGGTCCAGCTCGCCACCACCGCGGCGGTGGCCGTCCTCGCGCTGCGCGGCACGGCCCCGGTGACCGCGGCCGTCCTGACGCTGACCGCGCTGGCCGCCCTCGAGCTCGCCACCCCGGTCCGCGCCGCCGCCGACCAGCTGACCCGACTGACCACCTCCCTGCACCGCCTCCGCGCCCTGCGCGCTCTCCCCGCGGCGGGAACGACCCCCCGCACCGGCATCCCCCGGGGGCCGCTCACCCTGGAGTTCACGGACGTCGGCGTCACCCACCCCACGGCCGCCCGCCCCGCCCTGTCCGGCTTCCGGCTCCGGCTCGCCCCGGGCCGGCGCGTCGCGCTCGTCGGCCCCAGCGGGTCCGGGAAGAGCACGGTCGCCGGGCTGGCCCTGGGGCTCCTGGAGCCCGCCACCGGCCGGGTCGCGCTGGGCGGCGTACCGCTCTCGGACCTGCCGGAGGGCGCCCTGCGGCCGCGGCTGGCCGCCGGGCTGACCCAGTACCACCACGTCTTCGCCGGCACCGTCCGCGACCACCTGCTGCTGGCCCGGCCCGACGCGGACGAGGACGCGCTGTGGGCGGCCCTGGCCCGGGCCGGGGCCGCGGACTGGGTGCGCGCGCTGCCCGGCGGCCTGGACGCCGAGGTCGCCGAGGACGCGGCCGCCTTCTCCGGCGGTGAGCGCCGCCGCCTCGGCCTGGCGGCCGCGCTGCTCGCCGATCCGGCCGTACTGGTCCTGGACGAGCCGACCGAGTCGCTGGCCCCCCGGGACGCCGACGCCGTCCTCGCGGCGGTCCTCGCGCCCCGCCCGGACGGCCCGGACGGTTCGGGCGGTTCGGACGGCCCGGACCGCCCGGACCGCGCGGTCCTGCTGATCAGCCACCGCACGATCGGCCTCGAGGCGGTGGACGAGATCCTCGTCCTGGACGAGGGCCGCGTCGTCCAGCGCGGCACGCACGCCGAACTCCTCGCCGCGCCGGGCTACTACCGCGAGCGCCACCGCACGGAACGCGCCGCCGAGGCCGCCGGACCCGGCCCGGAGCGGTCGGCGCACCCCCACGCCCTGGCATCCGCCCTGTGACCGCCCGCCACTTGAGCCCCCGTACGCCCCACCTCAAGGCCCTCTCCAGCCACAGCCGATCGGCCTCCCCCATCGTCGTGGTGCGACCGGCTGCCCCTGGGCGCGCGGGACAAGGCGAAGGAGTCCACCGATGACCATCACCCAGGCAATGCCCCCGGGCGTCGTCACGAGCCTGGGGCGGCGGTTCACCCTGTCGGCCCAGGCGCTCGACAGCTCGGTGACCCCCAACCCGGTCTTCCGCGACTGGTTCGCCGAGCAGCGGCGCACCAACCGCTACGACGTGCGGCGCATCCCCTTCTCCGAGCTCGTCGGCTGGCACTTCGAGGACTCGACCGGCAACCTCGTGCACGACAGCGGCCGCTTCTTCTCCGTCGAGGGCCTGCGGGTGCGCACCGAGTGGGGCGGCCACGGCGCGTCCTGGTCGCAGCCGATCATCAACCAGCCGGAAGTCGGCATCCTCGGCATCGTCGTCAAGGAGTTCAACGGGGTCCTGCACTGCCTCATGCAGGCGAAGATGGAGCCGGGCAACCTCGACACGGTCCAGCTGTCCCCCACCGTGCAGGCGACCCGCAGCAATTACACCGGTGTGCACAAGGGCGCGCCCGTGCACTACATCGACTACTTCAAGCCGCCCCGGGTCGGCTCGCGGGTGCTGTTCGACTCCCTCCAGTCCGAGCAGGGCTCCTGGTTCCTGCGCAAGCGGAACCGGAACATGGTGGTGGAGGCGCTGGGCGACGTACCCGAGCACGAGGACTTCGTCTGGCTGACCCTCGGTCAGATACACCAGCTGCTCTACGAGAACAACGTGATCAACATGGACGCCCGCACCGTCCTGTCCCTCATCCCCACCTTCGCGGACGAGGGCCCCTCGCTGCACACGACGGAGCACGTCCTGTCCCGGCTCACCGAGATCAAGGCGACGCGCGAGCTGGTGCAGAGCAGCCTGCCGCTGGACGGAGTAGAGGGCTGGGAGCGCACCGACCACGAGATCCGGCACGCGAGCGGCCACCACTTCAGCGTCATCGCGGCCTCGGTCGCCGCCGCCAACCGCGAGGTCCAGCGCTGGACGCAGCCGCTGCTCGCGCCCGCCGAGCAGGGCCTCGCCGCGTTCGTGGTCCGCCGGATCGGCGGGGTCCCGCACCTGCTGGCCCAGGCCCGCTCCGAGGCCGGCGTCCTGGACGTGGCCGAGCTGGGCCCGACCGTGCAGTGCCAGCCGGGCCGGGCGCTGACCCTGCCCGTGGAGCGGCAGCCGCGCTACCTGGACATGGTGCTCTCGGCGCCGAAGTCCCGGCTGCTGTACGACACGGTGCAGTCCGAGGAGGGCGGCCGCTTCCACCACGCGGGCAACCGCTACGCGCTGGTGGAGGTGGGGGACGAGTTCCCCGTGGACGTACCGGAGGACTTCCTGTGGGTGACGGCGGGCCAGCTGGCCGGGCTCCTGCGGCACAGCAACTACCTGAACATCGAGGCCCGGACGCTCCTGACCAGCCTGCGGGCGGCCTGGGCGCTGGGCGGAGCGTACGCGCTGTGAGCGGGCCGAAGGCCCTGCGCATCGGCGTCCTGGGCTGCGCCGACATCGCGGACCGACGCATGCTGCCCTCGATGCTGCGCCAGCCGCTCGTGGAGATCACCGCGATCGCCAGCCGCACGATCGAGAAGGCCCGCCACTTCACGGACCGCTTCGGCGGCGCGCCGCTGGCCGGGTACGAGAAGGTCCTGGACCGCCCGGACGTGGACGCGGTGTACATCCCGCTGCCGCCCGAGATGCACGTCGAGTGGACGCTGCGGGCGCTGGCGGCGGGCAAGCACGTGCTGTGCGAGAAGCCGTTCGCGACCTCGCTGCCGGACGCCGAGAAGGCGGTCGCGGCGGCCCGCGAGAGCGGCCTGCTCCTCATGGAGTCGTTCATGTTCCTGCACCACTCGCAGCACGCGCGGGTGCGGGAGCTGGTCGCGGACGGGCTGATCGGCGAGGTCCAGCTCTTCACCTCGGAGTTCGGCATCCCGCTGCGCCCGGGCGGGGTGCGCGCGAGCACCCTCCCGGAGGTGGCGGCGTACCCGGTCCGCGCGGCGCAGCTCTTCCTGGGCCCGGACCTGCGGGTGGCGGGCGCGCAGGTCCGCCCGGACAGCGCGTACGGTCCCCAGCCCGCCGGCAGCGCCCTGCTGACCTCCCCCTCCGGCGCGGCCGCGCACCTCGCGTACGGCGTGGAGCACGCCTACCTCAGCGGCTACGGCCTCTGGGGCAGCGAGGGCCGCCTGCGCCTGGAGCGCGCCTTCAGCACCCCGGACGACTTCGTCCCGCTCCTGCGCGTGGACCGCGCGGACGGCACGCGGGAGATCCCCCTCTCCCCGGACCACCACTTCACGAACATCGCGGGCACCTTCGCCCGCACCGTCCTCGGAGCCGAGGACTTCACCCCGCACGCGCAGGCGATCCTCACCCACGCCCACCTGATGGAAGCGATCGCCACGACGGCGGCGGGCCGCTGACGCGGCGGACTAGAAGTCGCTGTAGGGCGGGATCACGCGGACGATCGCGATCAGCCCCATCCGGGGCAGTGGCAGCGCGTAGAACCAGCCGTCGTCCAGGAGGGGGATGCGGCGCAGACCTCCGGGGACGCCCTTGCGGCCTCCTTCGCCGATGTCGGTGACGTCGACTCCGACATCGGCGAGGGCGACGAGCTCGTCGGCCAGGCGCTCCACTTCGGCCGTGACATGGGCGGCCAGGCCCTTGATGACCTCGTCGGCGTTGGGGTCGTACTCCCAGCGCCAGGCGGTCACCGGGCTCCGCCGTGGGCGACGCCGGCCTCGGCCGCGGCCTTGTCGAGGATCTGGCCGATCTCGGCGGCGATCGCCCGGGCGTCCTCCGGGTCGGTGACGTGAGCCGCGCGGTCTTCGAGCCGACGCAGGCGGGCGGCCGTGTCGGGGTGGCGTTCGATCGCGACGTACAGGGCCCACTGGCGCAGGAAGCGGCGCACGGGGGCGGAGCTGACCTGCTCCCGGGCACGGGCGACCGCGGTGGCGCGCTCGGCGTCGAACGTCGGCACCGCGTCGGGGGCGATACGGGCCAGGGCCGCGCGCAGGTCTTCCGCGGTCGCGGCCGGCTGCGGCACGCTGCCGCCGCGGGGCTGCTCCGCCGCGGTGCTCATGCCGCCGCCACGTCGTCGGTGGTGGCCGCGCGGCGGTGGGCGGCGGCCAGGGTCGAGACGTGCTGGCGGGACCAGCCCACCCGGGCCGCGACCGCGGCCGGGCCGCCCCGGTCGTAGCGGGCGGCGATCCGCCCGGCCGCCTCGGCGAGCGCGGCACGCGCTTCGTCCAGGGCCCGGCCCCGCTCGTCCACCGTGCGGGCGAGACGGTCCAGCTCCAGGGCCTCGTCCGCGTCGAGAGCGACCCGGGTGGCGCGGGGGGTGTCTGTCATGCGTCCCAGCCTGCCCCATCCGCCACCGCAACCGCAACCGCGCTTGACAGTCGCGGCGGCGTGTGACCGAGCACACGTGCAACAGGGTGGGGCGGGCGGACACTACTCAAGCGTGGACCACCAACTGTTCGCGGAACTCTACGAGGCGCACGCCGGGGCGGTGTACGCGCACGCCGTCCGCATGACCGCCGACCGTGCGGGGGCCGAGGACATCGTCTCCCTCACGTTCCTCGAAGCGTGGCGGCTGCGCGACTCCCTCGACGGCGTCGTCAGCCAACGGGCATGGCTCTTCGGCATCGCGACGAACGTCATGCGCAACAGCCGCAGGGCCGCGCGCCGGCACCGCGACGCGATGGCCCGCCTTCCACCACCCGACCGCGTCCCTGACGTGGCGGACGCCGTCGTGTCCCGCATCAGCGACACGGCCAGGACCGCCGCTGCCCTCGCCGCCCTCGGAGGACTGCGCCGGGCGGACCGGGAGGTCCTTCTCCTGTGCGTGTGGTCCGGCCTCAGTCAGCACGAGGTGGCGCAGGCGTGCGGCGTACCGGAGGGCACCGTCCGCTCCCGGCTCTCCAGGGCCCGGTCCCGCTTGCGCGTCCTGACGGCGGACCACCTCGCGGGGCGCCCCGGCTCCGTACGCGTCCCCGCGTCCCGAACGCCACGGGAAGGAAACTCGTGAACACCACCGAAGACGCCCGTCCGCCCGGCCTCTCGGACGCGGAGCTGCCGTTCCACGGTCACCAGCGGGTCCGGGAACACCTGATGCGCGAGACGGCGGCGGACGCCCTCGGCACCGGTCACCGGTCGTGGTCCCGCCGACCCCTGATCCTGCTCCTCGCGGCCGGCGCCGCGACGGGTGCGGTGACCCTGGCCGTGACCCTCGGCGCGAGCGGCTCCGGCGAAGGCCGCCCGGCCCCGGTCCGGCCCGACCCGGCCGCCGTCCGACTGCTGGACAGCGCGGCGATGGCGGCGCAGGCGGGCCCGGCGGCGCCCGTGCGCGACGGGCAGTACCTCTACACGAAGACGACCGGGTTCTCCATGTCCCTGACCGAGATCCGGAGCGGAGAGATGGAGGCGGCCCGGACCGACGAATCGGCGGAGCGCTGGGTATCCGTCGACGGATCCACCGGCACCGTCACGCGCACCGCGGGCGGCACCTCGCGGGACCCGGCACCGGGGAGGCGCACGGCCACCCTCCACAACCCCACCTACCGCTTCCTCGAATCCCTCCCCACGGACCCCGACCGGCTGTTGGAGACGATCTACGCCGACACGCGCCTCAACCACGGCCCGGGCTCCGGCTCCACCACCGGCCCCGATCAGGAGGCATTCGTGGCGATCGGCGACCTCCTGCGGACCGTGGCGGCCCCACCCGGCGTCAGCGCCGCCCTCTACCGCGCCGCGGCCCGTATCCCCGGCGTCGTCCTCGTCCCGGGAGCGACGGACGCGGCCGGGCGCGAGGGCGTCGCGGTCGCCCGCGTCCACAACGGCGAGCGAACAGAATGGATCTTCGACAAGGACACCACGCACCTGCTCGGCGAGCGCACCGTACTGCTCAAGGACAGCGCCTGGGGCACGGCCGGAACCACGGTCTCCTCGACGGCCATGATCGCCCGCGGCGTCACGGACGAGGCCGGACGGACTCCGGGCCAGTAGCGCGCGGCCGGTCGGGAACGCGGAAGACCTGGCGGAAGAGTCCGCGGCAGCCCTGCTGGCCGCCATGTGAATCAGGCGCGGAGGTAGTCCGCCGCCCCGCGTCGGGGCAGGGTCGCCCAGGTCCGGTTCCCGCCGCCGGGTTCTCGGGATTCGCCGAAGCCCCAGGTCCCGCCGCACGAGCGCACCACCGCGGCCATCAGCCGTAGCGCCGACCGCCGCCGGGCCTCGCAATGGGCGGCGAGCCGGGGGTGGGTGTGGGGCGCGTGGCCGTCGTAGGCCGTCAGGCGCAGCGCGTCCTCGCGATGGCGGAGGGACAGGTACACGCTCCGACCGGGATCCAACTGCCAGGCGGCGGCCACCAGTTCGCCGGTGACCTGGACGACGGCGGGCGCCAGCGGATCGAGCCCGTAGGCGTGCAGGACGGACCGTACGGCGGCCCGCGCGATCTGGGCGCCGAGCGGCTCCCCGGGCACGGTGAGGCTGCAGGTGAGCGTGGAGAGCGCGGGCGGTTCGCCCCCGACGCTCGCGGGCGGGGACGGCGGGCAGGTGATGAAGTGCTGGCTGGACATCGCGGGACTCCCTGAGGTCGGAGGTGACTACGGCGAGTTCGGCGCGCACGAATGGCTGACGCGAAAGGGGGGCGTGGCTCGTCGCCGAGGCCGAGGCATGCTGCGGCGATGCACTTCAACTTCCGTTGCGTGAGCGGTGCGTTACCTAACGTAGCGCCACCGGGCCAAATTTGGCCCCGCTTGCGGGATAAATCATCCTCTCGTGGCCAGACCGGCTACCGACACGCAAGACTGCACGCCATGAGCGCGAGGACTGCACCCACGGAGCGTCAGAAGAGGCTGGGGCACGAGCTGCGCAGAATGCGCACCGCAGCGGGCGTCTCGGCCGAGTACGCGGCCGGACTGCTGGGCGTGGACCGAGGGGCCATCTCCGCGATGGAGTCCGGAACGCGCGCCATCTCCGCCGATCGGCTGCGAACGCTGGCCTGCAACTGCGCGGTGACCGACGAGGAGCACATCGCCGGGCTGACGACGATGGCCGCACCCGGTCGCGGTTGGTGGGACCGCTATCGAGGCCAGCTGCCCCAGGGTTTCCTGGACATCGCGGAGCTGGAAGCGCACAGCAACCGCATGCGGGGAGCCTTCTCGGTGCACATGCCCGGTCTCCTCCAGACATCCGACCACGCGCTCGCCGTGTTCCGGATGGTCATCCCCGCCCTCCCGGAGCACGAGGTCGCACTGCGGCTGGCGTTTCGCGCCGAACGCCAGCAGGTCCTGGCCGGCCCCGGCGCCCGGGAGTTCGTCGCCATCGTGCACGAGGCAGCCCTGCGCATGCAGTTCGGCGGGCGTACGGTCCTCCGCGCCCAGCTGGAGCACTTGCTCGAGCGGTCACAGCAGGACAATGTGACCGTACTCGTCCTACCGTTCGAAGCGGGCGGTTTTCCGGGGGCGGGTCAGACCGTGCTCTATGCGGAGGGACCGACCGCACAGCTGGACACCGTGCAGGTCGACAACTCCCACGGACCCGACTTCCTCTACGCCGACGCGCAACTCGGCAAGTACCGAGCCCATTTCGACCTGATGGAGAAACTGGCCCTGCCTCCCGACGACTCGCGGGAGTTCATCCAGACCATCGCAAGCCAGCTGTGAGAGGGGACCGCATGCCTGCCGTGACCTGGGAAGAGCCGTTCTGCGGTGAGGGAAACTCCTGCTACCGGATCGGCGTGGACGGGGACGGCAACAGCTACATCGCCGTCGCGGGCGCGGAGGCCTCGTACCTCACCGACACGACCGACGCCCTCCGCCAGCTCATCCGGGACATCAAGGCGGGGAAGGCCGACCACCTGCTGGCCGACTGAGCCGACGGCGGGCCGTTCAGATACCACAGTCGATGTGCCCGGTCGACTGCTCCGGTTCCGGAGGGGGGCGTGCTCCGCCAGTCGCACCGGCCGCCGTCCCTCCGACGCGAGATTTCAGCGGCGCACGGATGATGGGGCAGAACGTGCTCTACGCGGAGGGCCCGACCGCACAACTCCCACCGAACGGATCGACGACCTGATCGCGCGCCGCGACAGGCTGCACCGTCTCGACCACGGCGACCGGGCCCTGCTGCCCGACCGGGCCTGCGCCGTCCTGGACCGGCTCGCCGTACTCGGCTTCGGCCCCGACTACGTGGCCGGTCAGCGAGAGGCCCTGGTGCTGGCCCGGGCGCTGGTCCCGGAGATCTTCGACGGCTTCCTCACCCGGCTCGAACATTCGCTCGAAGACCCCGAGTCCATCGAGCTGACCCGGCGCGCCTGGGACGCGAGGGCCTGGGATCCGGACGACCCGCGGATCGGGGAGCTGGCGTCCACGCTGGCTGACAAGCTGCTGACCGACCGCGCGCTGCTGGCGATGCCGAAAGGGTTCCAGGACCAGCCCGACGCCGCCTCCCGGTACGGAGTGGTCAACCACCACCGGGAGGACGGGTCCCCGTCCATCGCCCGGTTGAACACCCTGGTCGAGGCGCACCTGCGCGCGGCCGGCATCGCCGTTCCGCGTCAGTGACCGGCCGAGTCCTGTCAAGTCCCGAACATCAGGGGCGTGACCCGGTGCGCTCGGCCGGGCCCAATGGAGGCATGGGATCCCGAGGACCGAAACCACTTCCCGCCCGGAGGTCAATTGCCATGACTCACATATACCGAATATCCCGAATATCCCGAATACAGCGCATCGCCGTTCTCACGGGCGGGGCCGCGCTCGCCGCAGCCGGCGCCCTGGTGCCCTCCACCGCCTTCGCCGCTCCGGCGGCAACAGCGGCGGCGGCGGTGACAACCGCGCCCAGCCACAACGATCACCACTACTGCTACGACTGGAACTGGAACTGGGATTGGGGCTGGTACTACTGCTACGGCTACGACCACGACCACGACCATCATCACCACCACCATCACGACCGCTGAGGCGGCCGGCACCACGCGTCGCGGTCCGGGCCGGGTGGCACGTCCACCCGGCCCGGACCGCCGCGACGCGCGGGAGGGGCGCCGCTACTCCGCCTGGAGGGCGTAGAAGTCCGCGCCCAGCTGGTGGAACATGCCCGGCACGTCCAGCTGGTCCCAGTGCTCCGCCAGCAGGCCGTTCTCGACGCGCCAGATGTCGATCGACTGGAAGTTCAGCGTGCGGCCCGTGGCCGGTATGCCGAAGAAGGGGCCCTGGTGGGTGCCCGAGTACTCGAAGCGGCCCGCCACGCGGTCGCCGTCGACGATCAGGTCATGGGCGACGACCTTGACGTCCGGGAAGGCGTCGAAGATCGACTGGAAGAAGGCCGTGTTGGCCTCGATGCCGTCCGCGACGATCGGGTTGTGGTCGATGTGGTCGGCGGCGGTGTGCTCCGCCATGGTGCTCACGTCGTGGCTGTTGATCATGTCCACGAAGCGCTGGACGAGGTCCCGGTGGTTCTCCGACATGGGTGTGTCTGCCTCTCTGTACGGCTCGCGTCGCCGATCGCTGCACACCGACCATCCGCATGCGTGGTGGAGGCCCGCTGGAGCGAGGGCGGTCCGCGACCCGGCTCGAGGTGAACCCCCACCCCGGCTCGAGTGGCCGCTTCTAGCCTCTGGGCCATGAAGGCTCTCGTACTCTCCGGCGGGGCCGGAACCCGCCTGCGCCCCCTCACCCACACATCCGCCAAGCAGCTCGTGCCCGTGGCGAACAAGCCGGTGCTCTTCTACGGCCTGGAAGCGATCGCGGACGCAGGCATCACCGAGGTCGGGATCGTCGTCGGGGACACCGCCGACGAGATCCGCGAAGCCGTCGGCGACGGCTCCAAGTTCGGCATCGAGGTCACCTACATCCCGCAGACCGCGCCGCTGGGCCTGGCCCACGCCGTCGTGATCGCCCGGGAGTTCCTCGCCGACGAGGACTTCGTCATGTACCTCGGCGACAACTTCATCGTCGGCGGGATCTCCGACCTCGTCGACTCCTTCCGCGCCGAGCGCCCCACCGCGCAGATCCTGCTCACCCAGGTCTCCGACCCGAAGTCCTTCGGCGTGGCCGAGCTGGGCCCCGACGGCCGGGTGGTGGGCCTGGAGGAGAAGCCGGAGGTGCCCAAGAGCGACCTCGCGCTCGTCGGCGTGTACCTCTTCACCCCCGCCGTGCACGAGGCCGTCCGCGCCATCAAGCCCTCCTGGCGCGGCGAGCTGGAGATCACCCACGCCCTGCAGTGGCTGATCGACGCGGACCTCGACGTCCGGTCCACGACGATCTCCGGGTACTGGAAGGACACCGGGAACGTCAACGACATGCTGGAGGTCAACCGGTCCGTACTGGAGCGCGCCGAGCCGCGCATCGAGGGCCTGGTCGACGCCGAGAGTGAGATCATCGGCCGGGTGCAGATCGACGAGGGCGCCCAGGTCACGGGCTCGCGCATCGTCGGCCCCGCCGTGATCGGCGCGGGCAGCGTGATCACCGGTTCGTACATCGGGCCCTTCACGTCGATCTCCCGGGACTGCACGATCACCGACAGCGAGATCGAGTTCTCCATCATCCTGGACGGCTCCTCGGTGCGCGGCGCCAGCCGCGTGGAGGCCTCGATCATCGGACGCAACGTGGAGGTGACCCCCGCCCCCCGGGTGCCCGCGGCCCACCGTCTCATCCTCGGCGACCACAGCAAGGTGCAGATCTCATCATGACCAATGACGTCACGCGCATCCTCGTCACCGGCGGGGCGGGGTTCATCGGTTCGCACTACGTCCGTACGCTCCTCGGCCCCCAGGGGCCGGGGGACGTGGCGGTCACCGTGCTCGACAAGCTCACCTACGCGGGCAATCCCGCGAACCTCGACCCGGTGCGCGCGCATCCCGGCTTCGGGTTCGTCCAGGGGGACATCTGCGATGTCGCGCTCGTCGCCGAGCTGGTGGCCGCGCACGACCAGGTCGTGCACTTCGCCGCCGAGTCGCACGTGGACCGCTCCATCCTGGGCGCGGCCGAGTTCATCACGACCAACGTGCTCGGTACGCAGACCCTGCTGGACGCGGCGCTGCGCCGCCCCGGTGGGCCCGTGCCCTTCCTGCACGTGTCCACCGACGAGGTGTACGGGTCGGTCGCCGAGGGGTCCTGGCCGGAGACCGACCCGCTGAAGCCGAACTCTCCGTACGCCGCCTCCAAGGCCTCCTCCGACCTGGTGGCGCTGTCGTACCACCGCACGCACGGCCTGGACGTGCGGGTGACGCGCTGCTCGAACAACTACGGGCACCACCACTTCCCGGAGAAGGTCATCCCGCTGTTCGTGACGAACCTCCTCGACGGGCTGCGCGTACCGCTCTACGGCGAGGGCCTCAACGTCCGCGACTGGCTGCACATCGACGACCACGTGCAGGGCCTGGAGCTGGTGCGTACGGGCGGCCGCGCGGGCGAGGTGTACAACATCGGCGGCGGCACCGAGCTGAGCAACAAGGAGCTGACCACGCTGCTCCTGGACCTGGCCGGCGCGGGCTGGGACCGGGTCGAGCACGTCGCCGACCGGCTCGGGCACGACCTGCGCTACTCCGTGGACTGCACGAAGATCTCCACGGAGCTGGGCTACCGGCCCCGCAAGGACTTCGAGCAGGGCCTGGCGGAGACCTTCGAGTGGTACCGGAACAACCGCGCCTGGTGGGAGCCGCTGAAGCGGAAGGCCGCCCTGTGAGCCACTGGCTGGTCACGGGCGCGGACGGGCTGCTGGCCCGGGACCTGCGGGTGGCGCTGGAGGCGGCCGGGCAGCCGGCCGTGTACCTGGGCCGCGCGGAGCTCGACGTGCGCGACCGGCGGGCGGTGCGCTCCGCGATCGCCACGCACCGCCCGGTCGTGGTGGTCAACGCGGCGGCGTACACGGACGTCGACGCGGCCGAGACGCACGAGGCGCAGGCCCAGCACGTGAACGGCGCGGCTCCGCTCCATCTGGCCAGCGCCTGCGGGGAGTTCGGCGCGCTGCTGCTGCACCTGTCCACGGACTACGTGTTCTCGGGCGAGGCGCGCGCGCCGTACCCGGAGGACGCGCCCCCCGCGCCGCGCACCGCGTACGGGCGCACGAAGCTGGAGGGCGAGCGGGCGGTGCTGCGGCTGCTGCCGTGGACCGGGTACGTCGTGCGGACGGCCTGGCTGTACGGGGAGGGCGGCGACAACTTCGTCGCCGCGATGATCAGGCTGGAGCGGGAGCGGGAGTTCGTCGACGTCGTCGAGGACCAGCGGGGTCAGCCCACCTGGACCGTGGACGTCGCCGACCGGCTCGTGGCGCTCGGCCGGGCCGCCCGGCTCGGCGCGGCCCCCGGCATCTACCACGCCACCAGCGGCGGCGACTGCACGCGGCTGGAGCTGGCGCGCGAGGTGTTCCGGCTGCTGGGCGCGGATCCGCGGCGGGTCCGGCCCCTCGTCGGCGCCGCCCCGGGGGCCCGGCGCCCGGCGTACAGCGTGCTGGAGCGCGGCCGCTGGGAGGCCGCGGGCATCGGGGTGATCCGGGACTGGCGCGAGGCGCTGGCGGCGGCGATGCCCGCGCTGACCGGTGCGCGGGTGCTGGCGGCGACCTGAGGGGTACGACGTGAGCGGCGGCCGGGAGACCCACCCCGGCCGCCGCTTCCTTCGTGCGTACGGGCGTACGAGCGCTCAGTGCGCGATGGAGAGCCCGAACGGGACGAAGCCGTGCCGGGTGATGAAGGGGCCCAGCATCAGGACGGTCCATTCCAGCGCCCGCGCGGTGTAGAGGCCGCCGAGGTCGAGGATCCACTCCCGCGGCCAGCCCAGGTCCCCGAGCAGCGCCGCCAGTTCCGCCTTGGCCCCCGCGTCGTCGCCGGAGAGGAAGGCGGTGGCGGGGGCGGGCAGGATCCGCGGGGCGGTCATCACGGAGTGGTCCATCGTATTGAGGGCCTTGACCACCCGGGTCCGCGGCAGCACCCGCTGGATCTCCTCGGCGAGGCTGCTGTGCGGGTAGAGGGGCGCGACGGGGAAGCCCTCGGGGCTGCGCTCGGCGGCGTTGGACACGTCGACCAGGACGCGCCCGCGCAGGGCGGGTTCGAGGTCACGCAGCAGGGCGACGGAGACCTCGCCGGGGGTGGTGTTGAAGACGATCCCGGCGCCGCGGACCGCCTCGGCGTGGCCGGTGAAGCGCACGCCCGCCGCCGGCGCCGGATCGTCGGCGGGGCGGGGCCGCCCCGGCCGGGACGAGCCGGTCAGGACCCGGTGGCCGGCGGCCGCCAGCCCGGTGGCGAGGCTGGTGCCGACGGCCCCGGAGCCCAGGACGGCGATCTCCGTCACGGCCGGTGGCCGGGCCCGTACGAGGCGCGGGCCTGCTCGTACGTGGGCAGCAGCCCCAGGGCCACGGCCTCGGCCAGGGTCGGCGCCGCGGCGTCCTTCTCGGAGCGGACGAGCGTCCCGGAGGTGTTCCACGGGATGCCGATGGCGGGGTCCAGAGCCTGGATGTCGACCATGGTGCCCGGTACGTACTCCTCCGAGCAGAGGTAGTTCATGCAGGTGTCGTCGGTGAGCGCGAGGAAGGCGTGCCCGAGGCCGTCGGCGAGGTAGACGCCGATCCCGGAGTCGGCCTCCTGGACGGTGGTGTCGAACATGCCGAAGGTCGGCGAGCCGACGCGCAGGTCGACGACCACGTCGAGGGCGGCACCGCGCACACAGGTCACCAGCTTGGCCTGGCCCGGGGGCAGGGTGGTGCCGTGGATGCCCCGCAGGGTGTTCCGCGAGGAGACCGAGAAGTTGACCTGCTTGACGGCGAAGGGCTGGCCGCTCAGTTCGGTGAGTTCGCCGATCCGCCAGGCCTCGAAGAAGCGGCCGCGGTTGTCGGTCAGCTGCGACGGCGTGATCCGGAAGGCGTCCCGGACCTTCATCTCCTCAATTGCCATGCTTCCTCGGTTCGTTGTCGAAGTCGTGAACAGCGGGCCGTCCGATTGTCGGGGCGGCGGCTGCGGCCCCGCTCGAGCCCCGCTGGAGCGGGTGCGCACGCCGATGGCCCCCGCGCACGGGACGCGGGGGCCATCGGACCGTACGAGGAGGCGGGCCGGTCAGCGCACCGAGGCCGGAGCCGGCTTGTCGGCCGGCGCCTTGCCGCCGGAGGCCGGAGCCCCGGGCGCGGCCTTCGGCGGAGCCACCGGCGCGGAGCGCTCCGCCACCGGGGCGAGCTCGGGCGCTGCGCCCTTGCCCTTGCCGGGGGCGATCAGCATGGACAGGGTGGCGAGGGCCACGCCGATGGCACCGACCCACATGGCCGGGACGAGCCCGTCCACGAAGTTCTGCGGGGAGGCGTAGCCACCGTTGGCGCTGAAGATCGAGGCCAGCAGGGCCACACCGAGCGCGGCGCCGACCTCACGGGTGGCGGCCGTGACACCGGAGGCGATGCCCTGCTCCTCCTCCTTGACCGAGCCCATGGTCAGGTTCATCAGCGGGGCGTAGAAGAGGGCCATGCCCGCGCCGCAGATCATCAGGGAGGGCAGCTGGGCGACGTAGGAGACGTCCGGTTCGAGGATGAAGGCCCAATAGACCATGCCGCCGGTCATCATCGCGAGGCCGAGGGTGACGACGGGCTTGCCGCCGATCTTGTCGGAGACCATGCCGCCGATGGGGGCGACGACCATCGGCATCGCGGTCCAGGCGAGCAGCCGGACGCCGGCCTCCATCGCGCTGTAGCCCTGGATGCTCTGGAGGAACTGGGTCATCAGGAAGATCGCGCCGAACATGCCGACCGACATCAGGGTGCCGGCCAGGTTGATCGCGGTGAACGCCCGGATCTTGAAGAGGCGCATCGGGACCATCGGGTGCTCGGTCTTGTTCTCCCACACCACGAAGACGCCCATGACGGCGACGCCGCCGATGAGGGAGGCGAGGACGACCGGGGAGGTCCAGCCGTCGCCGTGGCCCTTGATCAGGCCGAGGACGATGCCGAAGAGGCCGATGCTGGCCAGGATCGTGCCGACGGCGTCGAGCCGGGAGTGGGCGACCTTGCTCTCCTTGAGCTTGCGCCAGGAGATCGGGGCCAGGGCCAGGCCGATGGGCACGTTCAGCCAGAAGATCCACTGCCAGGACAGGTGCTCGACGATCGCACCGCCGACGAGCGGGCCGGCCGCGATGGACAGACCGTTGACCGCGCCCCAGATGCCGAGCGCCGTACCGCGCTTCTCGGCGGGGACGGCGGCCGTCAGCAGGGTCACCGAGAGCGGCATGATGATGGCCGCGCCGGCGCCCTGGACGGCGCGGAAGGCGATGAGTTCATTGATGCCGGGCGCGAGCGCCGCGGCGGCCGAGGCGCCCGTGAAGAGCAGCAGGCCGAGGACGAACAGCCGGCGACGCCCGAAGCGGTCACCCAGTGCGGCACCGAACATCATCAGGACCGCGAAGGACAGCGTGTAGGCGTTGACCGTCCATTCGAGATCGGTGAGGCTGCCGCCGAGTTTCTCCCTGATGGTGGGCAGCGCCGTGATGATCACGAGGTTGTCCAGCCCTGCCATGAAGGAGGCGAGGCTCGTGGTGAGGATGGCCCAGAAGACCACCCCCTTTGCTCCACCGGCCGAGGCTGGGGGGTTGACGGTGCTCATCCGAGCATCCTTTCTGGAGGCAATGTCAGTAGGAGATGCTCATAACTCATCCGTGACACAGGCCGTTTCGGCGCTCACGACGCTACGGAACCGGACTCAAGCCCTCCTCGATTCGTGGTGGACCCACGGACAGCGCGAAGCCACCCTCCCCGAAGGGGGGGTGGCCGGGGTCGGGCGCGTGGGGCGGAGGTCAGGCGAGCTGGCGCTGGAAGGTGGCCATGTCGAAGTACAGCGTCTCGTCGACCAGGACGTCCCCGTCGAAGTGGAAGAACACCGCGACGGGGGCGTCGATGGACTTGCCGAGGTTGGGTATGCCCCGGTAGTCCGCTTCCTGCTTGCCGCGGGCCTGGGCCTCCAGGATCACGGCGGTGGGGGTGTGGTGCACGTGGTGCAGGTCGTGCTCCAGGTTCGGGAAGGCCGCCTTGAGGTCGGCGAAGTAGCCCTTCTTGATGGCTTCCTCACCGATGAGCGGGCCCTCTTCGAAGGCCTGGATGCGGTAGATGCCGCCGCGCGGGAAGGTGGCCAGGACGCCGTCGATGTCCCAGGCGATCTCGGCGACCGTGTGCGCGAGGACGACCGCCTCGCGCCGCTTGCGCAGGTCGGCGTCGGGCTGCGGGAGATCCGCGCCGGGCAGGGTGAATTCGTGCTGTTCGGTGGCCATGACCGTTCCTCCGCGCTCGACCGGCTTGATGTCGCAGACGCTAGGCCCGCGACCTCGCGTACCGCTCGAACGTCAGGCCGGACGGGCCGGTCGGTCGGGGCGCGGCCTCTCGGACCGGCCGGTCAGGCGTTCGCGCGCACCGGCTCGGAGCGGTGCGGCTGCGGGGGCTTGTAGGAGGGGCGGTATCCGCAGGCCAGGCCGATCGGGGCGAGCAGGGTGCACAGCGCCATGTCCAGGGCGAAGGGGCGCCCGGTGATCACGCGGTATTCGTCCCGGAAGCCGAGGGCGAGCAGCGGCATCTGCAGCGCGGGGCCGGAGGCGCTGAGCCGGCCCTCGTTGGCCAGGCCCCACAGGGTCTCGAAGACCTTCTCGGTCTGGTAGGCGGGGGTGGTGCGCCAGACCATCCGGGTCGTCTCGGGGCCCGGGTTCCACATCGAGTGCGGGACGCCCGGCGGGATGTAGAACTCGGCGCCCTCGGTGTACTCGTGCTCGACCCCGTCCAGCTGGAGGGTGATCCGGCCGCCGTGGACCTGCATGACCTCGGTCTGCTTGGGGTGGTAGTGGACGGGCGGCTTGAGGACGGTCGGGGCGTATTCGACCTCGACCTCCACGAACGCGCCCTTCGTCTGCGACGCGGTGGTGAGGAAGGTGAGCTTGTCTTTGCCGAGCTGCAGGGTGTCTCCGGGGCGTGCCATCGGATGCCTCTCCTTGGTGTCCGGGGGGTGGTCAGGGCAAGGGGGGTGGTCAGACGGTGGTCGTGCTCGGCGCGGTGGTGGTGGCGGTGGCACCGGCGGTGGCCGCCGCGCCCTCGGTGCGGCGCCGGCCGGGGAGTCCGAAGAAGGCGTTGAGCAGGTTGAGTACGCCGATGCCCACCGCGATCCAGAAGCCCAGGTGCAGCCCGTCCACCCAGGCGATCGCCGGGAGGCGGCCGTCGGCGAGTTCCCCGGTGGTGCGGGTCATGGCGCTGGTGGCCACGGTCGCCACCCCGAGCGAGGCGCCGACCTGGAAGGCGGCGACCAGCACCCCGGAGGCGATGCCCTGCTGCTCCTGCGGGATGTCGGACACCCCGTGGACGTTGACGGGGATGCCGCAGCACTGCATGGAGGCGCCCAGGATCAGCAGGGCGGGCAGCACGTCGAGGAGGTAGTTCCCGTCGTGCGGGGCCCGGGTCAGCAGGATCAGTCCGAGGACGGACCCGATCGCGCCGAAGAGGTAGACGGGCCGGGGTCCGGACTTGTGCATGATCCGGGTGGCCGGGGCGGTGATCAGGATGGCGATGACGCCGAGCGGCAGGAAGGCGAAGCCGGACTTCAGGGTGGAGTAGCCGAGGCTGCGCTGGAGGTAGTAGCTGCTCAGGAAGAGCACGGAGGCCTGGACCCCGCTGGTCAGGATCCGGCCGAGGCCCGCGGTGACCAGGGAGCGGGTGGCGAAGAGCTGGAGCGGCATCAGCGGGTCGGCGACCTTGCGCTCGACCACGACGAAGGCGACCAGCAGGAGCACCGCGGCGACGGCCGGACCCAGCACGTACGGGACCGAACTCCAGCCCTTTTCCTGGATGTTGACGATGGCGTACACGAGGGAGGCGAGGCCGCCGGTCACGGCGACGGCGCCCAGCACGTCGGGGCGGGACTGGCTCTTGGCCTCGGTGCGCCCGGAGGCCAGGATCAGCACGCCGATCACGGCGACGACCCCGAACGGGATGTTGACGTAGAAGATCCAGCGCCAGTTGAGGCTGTCGGTGATCAGACCGCCCGCGATGACGCCGAGGGTGCCGCCGAGTCCGGCCAGCGCGGCCCAGATGGCGAGGGCGGTGGTGCGCTCCTTGCCCTTGGGGAAGCTGGTCGTGACCAGGGACATCGCGGCCGGGGACAGGAACGCCGCGCCGCACCCCTGGAGGGCGCGCGCGGCGATGAGCAGGCCGGTGCCGTCGGCCAGGCCGCAGAGTAAGGAGGCCGCGGTGAACAGGACCGCGCCGAGCAGGAACGTACGGCGGCGCCCCCAGCGGTCGGCGGTGCGCCCGCCGAGCAGCATCAGGCCGCCGAAGCACAGGATGTAGGAGGTCAGCACCCATTCGATGCCGGTCGCGGTCGCCTTCAGGTCGGACTGGATGGCGGGCAGCGCGAGGTTCACCACGGTGGTGTCGAGGAGCACCATGAACTGGGCGAGGCCGACGAAGACGAGCAGGCGCCATCGTCGCGGGTCGGGCGGGGTGTCGTCCCCCGCTCCCTCGGAGGACGCGGCCTGTGCCTGGTCCTGGATACGGGGTGCGTTCTTCTCGGTGTTCATGGCTCCCTCTCGGGTGGGCCCGCCGCTCCCGGCCCCGCGGCCGGGAGCGGCGCAGTCCGGTCAGGCGGCAGTGGCCTCGATGTAGCTCAGGGCGTTGTAGATGGTCCGGTTCGGGTCGGTGATGGCGCGGCGGCCGTGCATGACCCGGGTGTTGTCGATGACGGCGGCGTCGCCGTCCTGCCATTCGAGGTTCTCGGTGATCCGTGCGGTCACCGTCTCGACTTCGGCCAGCAGCCGCTCGGACAGCTCGGTCCCGTCGGCGAAGGTGATCGTCGGCTTCTCGTAGTTGAAGGAGGGGCCGAGGATGCTGTTCGCGAACGAGCGCCGCTCGCCGAAGATCGTGGTCCCGGCGGCGGGGGTGCGGAAAGCGTAGCGGATGCCGCCGTCCGCCTCGGCCTGGATTTCGGTGCCGGGCAACTGGCTTGCCAGGGCGAGGAGTTCCTCGACTTCGATCTCTTCGGCGGGCTTGGTCCTGCCGAACAGGTGGTGGGCCATGGCGCGCCACTGCTGCTCGCCGACGTAGCGGCTGTAGACGATGTCCTGGGCGGCGAAGGCCTCGCGGGCCTCGGGGCTGAGGGCGTCCCAGACGCGGTAGCCGTCGCAGACGGTGGTCTGGGAGCCGGAGGAGGCGGCCTTCTCGCAGAAGAACCAGGCGACGTGGGCGCGGAAGGGGCTGTTGCCGTTCTCGGTGTGCAGGCCGACCTCGGCGAGACCGGCGTCGACCTTCTGTGCGACCTCCGAGTAGAAGTCGCGGGCCGGGTCGAGGGTGGTGGAGGTGGACGTGGACTGCACCAGCGCGGTGAAGGAGTCCATGTCGGAGGGGGTGAAGCCGCGCAGGAGCAGGAAGCCCGCCTCGGCGAGCAGGTCGCGCAGGATCTTGGGGTCGATGTCCGCGAGGCTGCCGCCCTCGACGGGCTCCACCAGCAGGCCGCTGCCGGTGCCGTAGGGGGTGGTTTTCACTGCGGTGCTCATGCCTTCTCCTTGGTCGTGTCCTCGTCGTGGCGCAGCACGTGGGCGCGGATGACGTCACGGCGCGGGCGCCCGGTGACGGTGAAGCAGGTGGCGTAGTCGGGGTCGTCCTCGGACATGAGGTGGACGACGGCGGCGCGTTCGATGCCGGAGAGGCGTTCCTTGCCGAAGGCGTCGATGCGGGTGCGGGCGGCCTCGCGGTCGAGGCCGGCCTCGATGACGAAGAGGCCGTGCACCTGGTCGAGGCCGTCGGCGACGATGGCGGCCTCGCGGACGAAGCCGAGTTCGCGGTAGCGCGCTTCCACCCATTCGGGTGACACGTTGCGGCCGCTGGAGGTGATCACCATGCTCTTCTTGCGGCCGGTGATGCGCAGGTACCCGTCCTCGTCGATCTCGGCGAGGTCGCCGGTGTGCAGCCGGCCCTGGTCGTCGACGACCACGCTGGAGGGGTCCTCGCGGGAGTATCCGGCGAACAGCGAGGTGCTGCGGATGAGCAGTTCGCCGTCCTCGGCGAGCTCGGCCCGCACGTGGTCCAGGGGGCGCCCGACGGTGCCGAAGCGGACCTGGCCGGGGAAGTTCCAGGAGACCACCGAGGAGTTCTCGCTGAGTCCGTACCCCTCGTGGACGGTGACCCCGTACGCGTCGAGGCGCTCCAGGATCTCCGCGGGTACGGGCGCGCCGCCACAGGCGATGAAGACGGAGCCCTCGTGTCCGAAGATGCGCCGGCGCCGCTCGGGGATGCTCTCGCCGGGCTGCTGGTCGCTGAGCGCGAGGAAGAGTCCGGCGACGGTGGGCGGTACGACGAGCGCGGTGGGGCGGGCCTGGCGCAGCAGGCTCAGCATGCGGGGCGCCGCGTCGGCGGCGGTGCCGACCAGGGCGGTGCCGGGCGGCAGGAAGGAGACCGAGCCGCCGGCCAGGAAGGGCATGTAGAGCCCGGCGACCTGTTCGATGAGCAGGCTCAGCGGGACGATCGAGAGGTAGCGCTCGAAGACGGCGGGCTCGGTGCGGGCCCGCAGGGAGGTCAGGAGCGCGTCCAGGCCGTGGCGGCGGATCTGGACGCCCTTGGGGGCGGAGGTGGTGCCGGAGGTGTGGATCACCTTGACGATGGCGTCCTCGGCGGGCACCGGCGGGCGGACCGCTCCCCCGGCCGGGGTCTCGGCGAGCAGCGCCTTGATGTCGATGGCGGTGACCGGGCAGGTGTCGGGCAGCACGCCGGGGCCGCTGTCGGCGGCCCAGCGGGCCAGCGCGCGGGTGCCGCCGTCGTCGACGTAGCAGAGGTCCGCGGTGTCGAGCAGGGAGGCGGCCTGTTCGGCGGCGAAGGCGGTGGGGACCGGGACTTCGACGGCGGAGGCGAAGAGGGCGGCGAGGTCGGCGACGACCCACTCGGGGGAGTTCTCGGCGAGCAGCCCGACCCGGGCGGGGCGGCCGTGCTCGGCGGCCCGGCGCTCCAGGTGTCCGGCGAGGACCAGGGCCGCGCCGATGATCTCGCGGTAGCTCCAGGTGGTGCCCGTACCGCCGTCGCCGGACAGGACGCGGACCATGACGGCGTCGCTGTCGGCCCGGTCGAGCAGGCCCTGGGCGAGGGAGACGGGCTGGGTGTCATGCGGCACGGGTCAGCACCTTCGCCTGCGGGCGGTTGCTGAGCAGCCGCATGTCGACGGATTCGAAGCAGTAGCGGCCGATGGCGGCGAGCAGCAGGGTGCTCTGGTCGACCGCCTTGGCGTAGCCGACCATGGGCCGGGTGTCGTAGTACGAGCCCCAGGAGGCCAGCTCCTCCGGCTCCAGCCGGTCGGGCGAGGCGTCGGCGAGGGGGTGGAAGACGCAGCCGAGGCGCTGCATGAGCTCGGCGAGCCGGCCGGTCATCGTCATCACCGCGTACGGGCGCCCCAGGCAGGCCATGACCAGCGGGATCGACTTGATGATCTCACCGCCGGCCGAGGCACGGACGGAGGCGATGTTGCCGATCTGCAGGACCTGGTGGCGGCCGACCGGGTCGCCCACTTCGGAGGCGATGACCTCTTCGATCGGGGCGTCGAGGTAGCGCTCCAGCAGGACCGGCTCGTCCTCCGGGAAGGAGAGGCCCGCGCAGGCGAGGACCTGTTCCTGCCCGTTCTCGTCCTCCTCGAAGAAGGCGAGGAAGCCGTCGGGGTCGGGGTTGATGGTCGCCTGGTACTGCCTGGCGAACACCTCGCGGGCCATCTCCCTGGCGACCAGCCAGTCCGGGGTACCGCGCTCGGACAGCGTGATTCTCATGTGTGGTGCGCCCCCTTACAGGGTCGAGTTACAGGGTCGAGTGGGCCGAGAGGACGGACCGGCTCACCGCCGCCTGGACGCCGGGCGAGCGGCGCGCCACGGGCAGGGCCCGGACGGCGAGTTCCGCCGCGTGCAGGGCGCTGTTGATGGAGGTCTCGGCGAGGATGCCGGGGGCGGCGACGGCGTCGCCGATGAGGTAGACGCCGTCGCCGCGGTCGATCGCGGGGCGGTCGCGCCAGCTCAGGCCGGGCAGGTCGAGGGCTCCGGTGCGGCCGCGGGAGACTCCCTCGCGGCGCCACTGGATGCGGTCCTGCCAGCCGGGGGTGGTGAGGTCGAAGAGCTTCTCCAGGCGGGCCAGGGCCTCGGCCTTCGACTCGCCCGGGCGGATGGGCATCTGCCCCTGGAAGAGGGCCTGTCCCTTGGGCGCCAGGGAGGGGTCGTGGTCGGAGTACTGCGAGGTGAAGCCGCCCTCGTCCATGTCGAAGGAGACGTTGCCGTCCTTCTTGGAGTGGGTGACGGCCATGTCGAGCAGGGCCGCGGTGCCGCTGGGCCAGTCGAGGGTGGGGTCCCCGAGCAGGCCGCGGGAGGCGGCGAGGGAGGTGGCGACGATGACCGGGCCGTCGGTGGGCAGTTCGGTGAGCCGGGAGTTGGTCTCGATGACGACGCCGTGGGCCTTGGCCCGGCGTTCCATGCGGTCGATGACCGTGCCCCAGCCGCCGATGAAGTACCGGCTCGGGAGCGGGAAGCGGGGGGTGCCGACGCGCAGCAGCCGCTCCCAGACGAAGGCGGCGGAGAGCCGGCCGGGGTCCCCGTCGAAGAGGATCGGGCCGAGGAAGCCGAGGGCCTCGTTGACGGTCTGCTGCTCGAAGCGCTCGCTGGCCCAGTCCTGGAAGGACCGGTCGATGGGGACCTCGATGTCCCGGTGCATCCAGGTCATCTTCATGTAGCCGCCGGGCAGGGTCATGCGCAGCTTGCCCTGGTGGCGAAAGCGCATCCGCGTCCACTCGTGGAAGGACAGGCGGACGTAGTTCCCGGCGAGGCCGCGCTGGAGCAGCCAGCTCCAGCAGGGGCCGTTGTCGAAGAAGGTGTGGGGGCCGTCGTTGGTGACGTAGGGCCCGGTGGCCGAGCGGGAGCGGCCGCCCAGGTGGGCGTGGGCCTCGTGGACGGTGACGCGGGCGCCCTGCTCGGCGGCGGATATCGCCGCGGTCAGGCCGGCGAGCCCGCCGCCGATGATCGTGATGTTCGCCATGGTTATCGCACTCACTCACCTTTGGGATTCGCGGGCCGTTCTGTGTCAGCCGTCGAGCGTGGCCATGGCGCCTGCGGGATAGCGGTCTCCCACCAGGCTGCCGTGGGGGGCGATCTGGTCGAGGGCCGCGAGGTCGTCCGCGCTGAGTGCGACGGCGGACGCGGCGATGTTCTCCTCGAAGTACGTGACCCGCTTGGTGCCGGGGATGGCCACGACGTCCTCGCCCTGGGCGAGCACCCAGGCGAGCGCGAGCTGGCCGGTGGTGATGCCCTTGGCGCCGGCGAGTGCTTCGAGCTGCTCGACGACGTGCAGGTTGGCGTCGAGGTTCTCCTTCTGGAAGCGCGGGGCGACCCGGCGGAAGTCGTGCTCGGCCAGTCCGTCGAGGGAACGGATGGCCCCGGTGAGCAGGCCGCGGCCGAGCGGGCTGTAGCCGACGAAGCCGATGCCGAGTTCACGGACGGTGTCGAGGACCCCGTTGGCCTCGACGTCGCGGGTGGCCAGCGAGTACTCGGTCTGTACGGCGCTCAGCGGGTGGACGGCGTGGGCGCGCCGGATGGTGGCGGCGGAGGCCTCGGAGATGCCGAGGTAGCCGACCTTTCCGGCGGCGACCAGGTCGGCGAGGGCGCCGAAGCTCTCCTCGACGGGCACGTCGGGGTCGACGCGGTGCAGGTAGTAGAGGTCGAGGCGGTCGGTGCCGAGCCGGCGCAGGCTGCCCTCGACGGTGGAACGGATGTATTCGGGGCGCCCGTTGAGTTTGCCGGTGATCTGTCCGGTGGGGCTGACCTCGTTGCCGACCTTGGAGGAGACGATGACCTCGTCCCGGCGGCCGGCGATGACGCGGGCGACGAACTCCTCGTTGGAGTGCGGTCCGTAGAAGTCCGCGGTGTCGAGGAGGTTCACGCCGAGCTCGAGGGCCCGGTGGGCCGTGCGCAGCGCCTCCTGGTCATCGGCCGGGCCGTAGGCGAAGGTCATGCCCATGCATCCGAGCCCCTGCTCGGAGACCGCCAGCCCCTGGCTGCCGAGCTTTCGTTGCCGCATCATCCACGCCTTCCCCGGGTAGTTTTCATCCCTAGAAACTCTAGCATTGACAGCTCTTGAGAACTAGCAATGAAAGAGTCAATACCTAAGCTAGACAGCGGACCTGACGAATTCTCAGGTGCTCAGCCGCCCGCCACCAGTTCGGTGGTGACCGACGACCAGTGGTGCCCCTGGTCGGCCGCCGCGCCCTCGGCCAGCGCCGCGTACGGATCGGCCCCGAAGACCTCCCCGGCCTCTCCCCGCAGCCACACGTCGAAGGCGTTGCCGGACTCCCGCAGCCGCTTCGCGGCCCCGGCCGGATCGCGCGCCTCCAGCTGGAGCACCACCACGTCCCGGCCGCCGAGGCGCTGCGCCGCGAAGGACTCCTGGAGGATCCCCGCCCGGCGCCTGGAGGCCTCGTACTCGCGAAGGCGCTCCCCGGACAGCTGCGCCTGTACGTCCTTCCAGCGCGCCACCCGCTCCTCGGGCAGCTCCAGCACCACGGTCGCCGGCTTCACCGTCCGCCGGGCCGCCGCCTTGGCGGCGCCGCGCGCGGCCGGGGCGAGGCGCCGCATGCCCAGCACCTCGAGCATGTTGGACTCCACGCCGATGCCCCAGCGCTCGGCGATCAGCCCGTTCTCGAGCAGCCGCCACACCACCACGCCCGTGAACTCGATGAACTCGCCCGTGGCGGGCATGCCCAGGAACTCGCCCAGGTGCGTGCCGCGCCAGGTGTTGTGGATGACCACGTGGTCCCCGGCGGCGCTCATGTCCTCGATGGTCACGTGCAGGTCGGGGAAGCCCTCGCGCAGACCCGCGATCGTGTACTTGACCCCCTCCAGCCCCTCGGGAGCGCCCGGCAGCGGCTGGTGGTCGATCATGTCGGGGCTGTAGATCCGGTCGACGATGGAGAAGTCGCCCCGGTTGACGAAGGTGTCGAAGACCGAGCGGATGGTCTTCTTGTTGCGCTCCTCGACACTCACCTCGGTACGCTCCGTCTCTTGTATCGACACGATTCATCCGTCCTTACGTCGTCACTTGGCGGGGGTGGGGGCGTCCCAGGTGAGGGTGAGCCCCGCGTACAGGTAGCGGCTGGCCTCGATCGCGAGCAGCAGGACGGTGTCCCCGGGCGTGATCCGGCCGTCGGCCCAGCCCGCGTCCAGGGCGAGCGGCACCGCGGCGGAGCCGGTGGCGCCGACGTCGGTGAGGTTCTCCACGATGTTCTTGCCGAGCGTCGCTTGGTCCTCGGCGGACAGCCCGGCGGTGCCGTACTCGCTGGCGAAGTACTCGGCGTTGCCCTCGGGCAGCACGCAGTGGTCGATGTCGGCGAGCGCGAGACCGGAGCGGCGCAGCATGTCGTGAATGCCCTCGACGAAGACGCGCGGCCCGAACTTCGCGGTGCCGGGGATGTCGAGGCTGATGTCCATCAGCCGCTTGCGCCGCTGCTGTTCGTGCAGCGGTGCGTCGGTCCCGCCGCCGGTGATCAGCATGCCGGGCTTGCGGGCGCCGCCCATGGACCGCGTGGCGAAGACCTGGCGGCTGCCCGCGTGGGCGGAGCCCTCCTCGCCGGCCTTCAGCACCAGAGCGCCGGCGCCGTCGCCGAAGGTGTAGACGGTGAGCCGGTCGCGCATCCGGACCTTGTACGGGTCCTTGTCGAGGAAGATCGGCGCGAGCAGCGGGGACACCGCCTCCGAGCCGATGACCAGCGCGGTCCTGTAGGTGCCGTCGGCGAGCTGGCGGCGGGCGATGTCCAGGGCCTGTACGGCGCCCACGCAGCCCGCGCGGACCTCGATGACCGCGCAGTTCTCCAGGCCGAGCTGCTCCTGGACGTAGGTCGCCGCGACCGGCAGCAGGTAGTCGGGGCTGGCCGTGGACATCACGATCAGCTCGACCTCGGAGGCCTCCATGCCCGCCCGCTCCAGGGCCTGGCGGGCGGCCGCGGTGGCCATGGCGGAGGTGGAGGTGCGGTGCGCGCCGGTGGCCGGGTCGATCAGCCAGTGGCGGCGCTCGACCTGGATGCCCTCCAGGACGTCGTCCGGCAGCGGTCCGCAGACCTTGGCGAGGGCGTCGTTGTCGAGGGGGTCGCCGGGCAGGTGGGCACCGGTGGCGAGGATCGATACGTGGCGGGTGGGACCGGCTGACGTGGTGCCGGGTCCGGCTGACGTGGTGCTGGCTGACATGGTCAGTTCTCCGTTGCGGGACGCAGGACGAGGCTGATGTGGGTGCCGCCGAGGGAGGAGCTGTTGATGAGCACCGGCCCGCTGTCGAGGCCGTTGTCCCAGCCGGTGACGGCGAGCAGGGCCGCCAGCTGCGCGCCCGCGCCGACGGGCTCGCCCAGGATCCGCTTGGGGCTGTGCACGGGCGCGCCGCCGTCCGCCGCGAGGCGTCCGGTGGCCAGGGTCTCGGGCGCGTCGGCCCGCTCCAGTCCGGCCGCGTTGGCCCAGATCCCGGCCAGCTCGCCCGGCTCCACGCCGGCGTGGGCCAGCGCCTCGCGCATGGCCCGCTCCACGCCCTCGCCCTCGTCGTCCCAGCGGCCGATGCCCCGGGCGTCCGAGGCGGTGCCGTGTCCGGCGAATTCGGCCAGCACCTTCGCGCCGCGGGCCCGGGCGGTCGACTCCCGCTCCAGCACCAGCGCGATGCCCGCCTCGGCCAGGGTGTACCCGGACCCGGCGAACAGCGGCAGCTTGCGGTAGGCGTCCAGGACGCCCGGCGAGAGGTCCTCGACCGCCGGGCACAGCACCGCGTCGGCGCGGTGCTGGAGCAGCAGGTCGTGGGCGACGGTCAGGGCGGAGGCCCCTGCCGCGTGCCCGGTGGTCACGGTGGAGGTGGGGCCCTTGGCGCCGACGTTCATGGCGACCTGGCCCGCGGCCGCGTTGAAGACCGTGTTGGGGAAGACGGCCGGGCTGCCGTGGGAGGGGCAGCCGCCCAGCACCGGGAGCAGGAACTCCTCGATGCTGCGCATCGGGCCCAGCCCGGTGCCCAGGACCACGCCGACGCGCTCGTCGGCGGTCAGGCCCGCGTGCTCCAGGGCGCCCTTGCAGGAGGCCACGGCGAGCTGGCCGAGCCGGTCCATCCGGCGGGCGACGCGGGGTTCGATGTGCGCGTGCGGGTCGAACGCGGCGCGGGCGACGCTCAGTCCGTCCTCGTCCACGCCCAGCGGTACGCCCTCGCTCCAGGCCCGCCACAGCGCGTCGGCGCCGTCACCGGCCGAGGTGATCGCGGCGAAGCCGGTGATCACGATCTTCTCGGCGGCGGGCGGCGCCGGGACGGTGAAGCGGTGCCCGGACGGCCAGCCGAAGGCGACGCAGGCGTTGGCCCCGGCGAAGGCGAAGTTGTTGGACAGCGCGGCGTTCATGGCCAGCGAGCGCCCGGGGTCGGGCACCGCGTCCAGGCCGCACTTGGGGTCGACGCCGGTGAAGTTGGCCGTGGGCGGGGCGATCTGCTCGACCAGCGCCTTGACGGTCACGATGGCCTCGACGGCCCCCGCGGCGCCGAGGAGGTGACCGATCATCGACTTGGAGCTGCTGAGCGCGGTCTTTTGGGCGGCCTCGCCGAAGGCGGCGCGCACCGCGTTGGACTCGGCGGAGTCGTTCTTGGGCGTGCCGGTGCCGTGCCCGTTGACGTAACCGACGTCCTCCGGGGCGATGCCCGCGGAGTCCAGCGCGCCCCGGATCGCCCGGGCCGCGCCCTCGCCCTTGGGGTGCGGGGCGGTGGCGTGGTACCCGTCGGCGGAGAGCCCGTACCCGAGCACCTCGGCCAGGATCGGGGCGCCCGCGGCGCGCGCCACGGACTCCTCGGCGAGGACGAGCATGCCCGCGCCCTCGCCGAGCGAGAGGCCGTCGCGGTCGCGCGAGTAAGGCGCGGCGGGCTTGGTGGACAGGGACTGCAGGCTGGTGAAACCGGCGAACGCGGTCTCGGTGAAGGCGTCGGAGCCGCCGACCAGCATGGCGTCGGCGCGGCCCGCGCTGATCGCGTCGGTGGCGTGGGCGATGGCGTGGGCGCCGGAGGCGCAGGCCGTGTTGACCGACAGGGAGGGGCCCTTGAGGCCGAAGGCGCTGCTCAGCGCCTCGGCTATGGCCTGCGGCGGGACCAGCAGGTAGTGCCTGCCGTCGTCCTCGGGCGCGGTGCCGTCCGCCGCCCTGCGGGCGAGCAGTTCGGCGCTGCGCAGACCGCCGTTGCAGGAGCCGAAGGCGACGCCCCAGCGGTCGGCGGGCAGCGAGCCGAGGCCCGCCTGCTCCATCGCCTCCTCCGCCGCGAGGAGCGCGAAGTCGGCGGCGGGCTCGCGGATCTGCCCGCCGAAGGCGGCGAGGTAGTCGTAGGCGGGGCGGCGGTCGGTGGAGACCTCGCCGCCGATCTCGGTGTCGTAGCCCTCCATGGGCATGCCCCGGACCGGGCCGATGGCCGTGTGCCCGGTGCGGATGCCCTCCCACAGTGCCTCGGCGCCGTCGCCCTGGGCGGTCACAGCGCCGACGCCGCAGATCACCACGGTGCGGGTGCGGCCCGGGCCGTCCGGCGGGGTGGTGTGGTCGTACACGTCGTCCGTCATGTCCGCTCTCCTTTCGGGTGTGCCGGTCATGAGACCCGCCTCAGCGCCACCGCCACCGCCTGGCCTTCCAGGCCGCGGGCGAGGGCGAGAGCGCTGTCGGGCCGTGTGTCGCGCGGGGTGAGCGGGACGAAGTCCAGGTCACACTCGGCGGCGGGGTTGTCCAGGTTGCGCGTCGCGGGGACGATCCCGGAGTTCAGGGTCAGCGCGGCCACGGCCGCGTTGAGCGCCCCGGCGCCGCCGACCAGGTGCCCGGTCTGCGGCTTGACGCTGCTGATCTGCGCCGCCTTGGCGGACGTACCGAGCGCGTCGTGCAGGGCGATGGTCTCGCTGGCGTCGCCCTGGACGGTGGCGCAGCCGTGCGCGGCGATGTAGCTGCCGTCGGGGAAGATGCCGCCCGCGTCGGTCAGGGCGCGGCCGATGGCCCGGGACAGGCCGCGCGCCCTGGCCTGCGGGCTGGGCGGTCGTACGCAGTCGTTGCCCGCGCCGAAGCCGGTGACCTCGGCGTAGCAGTGGGCGCCCCGGGCCAGCGCGTGTTCGCGCTCCTCCAGGACGAGCAGGGCCGCGCCCTCGCCGAAGACGGAGCCGGAGCGGTCCCGGTCGAAGGGCCGGAAGGCCGCGTCGCCGAGTTCGGGACGGGTGGTCAGGACGCCGAGGCCGTCCATCTTGGACATCGCCCACCAGCCGGTGGCGTCGTCGTAGCCGCCCGCGACCACGATGTCGGCCTCGCCGCGGCGCACGGTGCGCATCGCGCGGCCGATCGCCATGGCGCCGGAGTCGGCGGTCCCGGCGAAGTAGGCGTTGGCGCCGCGGATCCCGTACTTCTCGGAGATGTGGAACCCGGCGGCGGGCTGGAGGCCCTCGACGAAGAAGAGGGGCGCGACCACCGAGGAGGCGTCCTGGCCCAGCTTGTACAGGTCGGGGGTGCCGTCCTCGGCGCGGATGGCCTGGAGCTGCGCGATGAGTTCGTCCATGCGCGGCATTTCCTTGTTGCTGCCCAGGAAGAGGCCGGCCCGGTGGCCGAGGTCCTTCTCGCCGTCGAGGCCCGCGTCGCGCAGCGCCAGGGTGGCGCCCGCCAGGGCGAGCTGGTCGCCGCGGCACAGCATCCGCAGGGTGCGGCGGCTGGCCCATTCGGTGGGCTGGAAGTCGGGGATCTCGGCGCCGATGCCGGTCTTCAGCGGTGCCGGGTCGTAGGCGCGCAGCGGGCCGATGCCGCTGCGGCCCTCCAGCAGGGCCTCCCAGGTCTGCGCGGCGCCCTGGCCGATCCCGGTCATCAGGCCGATGCCGGTCACCATCACGCGCCGCCTGTTGTCGCTCATGCTGTGCCCTCCCAGGGCTTCTCGGCGCTCACTAGTGCCGCGTCAGGCAACGTTTGCCCCTCAAGGAGCGGCGTCCGGTGCGTGCTCTCGGCGTGCCGGCCGGAAGCACTCGTACTGGACGTACTTGGGCTTTCGGCCGGTGCGCCGAGAGCGCGTGCCGGGCGCCGCGACGGGGCGAACGTTGCCTGACGCGGCACTAGGGTGAGGACGCGAGCGGCGGCGACCACACGGCCCTCGACCTTGGCGGTGGCCCTGACATCGGTGCCGTTCTCGGTGCGGCCGATCACCTCGACGGTGATCTCGACCTGGTCGCCGGGTCCGACGAAGTGCTTGAAGCGGACCCCGCGCACGCCCTTGAGGCGCCAGTCGGTGCCGCTGCCCGCCACCGCCTTGCCGAGGGTGGCCATGGACTCCAGGAGCAGGACGCCCGGCAGGACGGGGTGGCGCGGGAAGTGGTGGTCGAAGGCCGGCAGCGTGGCCGGCACGTTGCGGATGCCGACGCCCCGTTCACCGGGGACGAGTTCGACCACGCGGTCGAAGCCGAGGACGACGGGGGTGGCGAGCGAGGTGGTCACGCGTCCTCCCGCGGGGCGCCGATGACGAGGGCGGTGTTGCTGCCGCCGAAGGCGAAGGCGTTGATCAGGGCCGCGTTCACCGGCATCGGGCGCGCGGTGTGCGGTACGTAGTCCAGGTCGAGGCCGCGGTCGGGCTCGTCCAGGTTGACGGTGGGCGACACCAGCGAGTGCCGCATCGCGTTGACCGCGGCGAGGACGCCGAGGCCCAGGCTGGCCGAGGTCAGGTGCCCGGACATCGACTTGGGCGCGCTGACCACGATGCGCCGCGCGTCGGCGCCGAAGACCTTCTTGATGGCGACCGTCTCGGACTGGTCGTTGCCGTGGGTGCTGGTGCCGTGCGCGACGACGTAGTCGATCCCGCCGGTGCCGAGGCCCGATTCGGTGATGGCGCCCTCCATGGCCTGGATGGCGCCGGAGCCGTCCGGCGGGGAGTCGGTGATCCGCCATGCGTTGAGGGTGGAGCCGTAGCCGAGGATCTCGGCGAGGACGGTGGCGCCGCGCTCGCGGGCGCTGTCCAGGTCCTCCAGGATCACGGCGACGGCGCCCTCGCCGATGACGAAGCCGGAGCGGTCCGCGGCGAAGGGCCGCGAGGCGTGCGTCGGGTCGTCGTTGTAGCGGTCGGTGAGCGCGCCCAGCAGGCTGAAGCCGAGCAGGTCGAGCCAGGTGGTCAGCGAGTCGTAGCCGCCCGCCACCATCATCTTGGCGTCGCCCTCCTGGATGGCGCGGTACGCCTCCCCGATGGCGTGCCCGGAGCCGGCGCAGGCGGTGCTGATGCCCATCATCGGGCCGGTGCCGCCGACCATCCGGGCCATGGCGGCCAGCGGGACGTTCTGGTCGTCGGTCAGGGTGACGGCCGGGGGCTGGCAGATGAACGCGTCCGGCCGCCCGCTGGTGGTCCGCAGGTGGCCGATGTCGAGGAGGGCCTGGAGTTCGGGGCGGCCGACGCTGGCGCCCATGGCGACCCCGCGCTCGTCGGCCGGGTACACCTCTTCGGAGACCTGGTCGATGCCCGCGTCGCGGACCGCCTCCCAGGCGGCGGCGACGCCGAACTGGCCGACCCGCGAGAGGTGTTTGCGGCCCACGTGCGCCGGGATGGCCTTGGCCGCGTCGAAGTCCTTGACCTCGGCCGCGATGCGCACCGGGAAGCCGGTCGCGTCGAAGGTGGTCAGCGCGCCGATGCCGCTGCGCCCGGTGGCGAGGCCCTCCCAGGTGGTCCCGGCGTCGTTGCCGAGGGGGGTGACCGCCCCGATTCCCGTGATGGCCACGCGCCTTGTGCCGTTCGTCCCGCTCATCCCACCGGCCCTCCGCCCTGTAGCTGTCGCGCCATGCGCGCCGTGTTCGCCGGGTCGTCGAGCCGCTCGGCGTCGATGAGCGCGCACAGAATGCCGCTCGCTTCCAGGACGGTCTCGCCGTCCACGGTGACCGTGCCGTCGAGGATCGCGGCCTCGTCGGTCATCGATTCGATCCTGGCCTCCATGCGGAGCACCTCACCGGGCCGGACCGCCCGGCTCGCGGTGGCGTCGCCGACGGCGAGGAGCGCGGCGCGCAGCGTGTGGTCGGTGCTGAGCATGATCAGCCAGGTGGCCGACTGGCACAGGGCTTCCAGGGCGAGCCCGAAGGGCATCGCGGGGCCGCCGCCGGTGTGCTGCCAGTGGTCCTCGTCGACGGAGGTGACCTTGCGAGCGGTGATGTGCTCGCGGGGAGTCCAGGATTCGATCCTGTCGATCAGATGGAATCGCATCGTCGTCTCTTCTTCCGGTCCTTTCGATCCTCGCGGTCCGTTACGGACGGCCGATGCCGAGCTGGGCGGAGAACCCGCCGTCGACGCAGAGCAGTTCGCCGGTGGTGTAGCCGGAGTCGGGGCCCGCCAGGAACACGGCGGCCGCGGCGACCTCCTCGACGGTGGCGAAGCGGCGCAGCGGGATCTGCTTCTTGATGGACCTGCCGCCGTCCTTCTCCATCACCTCGCCCACCAGTTCGGTCGGGGTGAAGCCCGCCAGGACCGCGTTGACCCGGACGCCGAAGCGTGCGAACTCGATCGCGGCGGCGCGGGTGAAGGAGTTCAGCGCGCCCTTGGAGGCCGAGTAGTTGGACTGGCCGATCCAGCCGGTCTCGCCCATGGCGGAGGAGATGTTGACGATGGTGGCGTTGCCCGCCGTCATGAACTGCTCGCTGACGGCGTGGGTGCAGTGGTAGGCCCCGCCGAAGTTGACCTTCATGACGTTCCACCAGGCGTCGGGCTTCGACTGGTAGATCAGCCCGTCGTCGCTGATGCCCGCGTTGTTGACCAGGATGTCCAGGGCGCCCAGCTGAGCGACGGCCTCCGCGACCAGGCGCGCCGCGTCCTCGGGGTCGGCGACATCGGCGCCGATCGCCACGGCCCGGCCGCCCGCCGCCTCGATCTCCTTGACGACCGCGAGGGCGTCCTCCTCGCGCGAGCGGTAGTTGACTGCGACGGCCGCCCCCTGTTCGGCCAGCGCCAGGGCGATGGCCCGGCCGATGCCGCGCGAGGCACCGGTGACCAGGGCGGTGCGGTCCTTCAGCTTCATCTGTCTCTTCCCGTTTCTGCTGCGAGGCGGGCGCGCCTGGTGGTCTGGAGGGGGAGGGAGCGGGAGGGAGCGGCAGGTAGCGGCAGGGGGCTCCGGGGCACCGTCGGCCCGGAGCCCCCTGCCGGTCACCGCGCTACGCGGCGGCGGCCGCGCGGGCGCGCTCGGTCAGCAGGTCGGTCAGGTTCTGGACGGTGAAGAGGCCCAGCACGCCCTCGGCCGTCAGGGGCTCGCTGAGCTGGCTGCGGTTGAACTGCGGCAGGACCTTCTCGAGGTGGGTGAGGCCGGTGTCGTTGACGACCTCGTTCTCGTCGCCGAACTCCTCGTCCGGGATGCCGCCCTGGAGCAGGTTGGCGATGTCGGCCACGGTGATCTTCACCTTGGTGGCGCGCTCGACCCGGAAGAGGATGTCGAGCAGGTCGATCGACTCGGCGCCCAGCTGACCGAGCAGCGTCGCCTCGGGCACGGCCTCGGCCTCGTCGATGCCGAGCGCGTCGGCGATGGCGGCCTGGACCGCGGAGAGGTAGTCGGTCGAAGTGGTGGCAAGGGTTTCGGGCACCGTGGGCTGCCTTTCGAGAGGGTGGGCAAGAACAGGAAGGGAAGGCGTGCGGGTGGGGCCGGAGGTCAGGCAGCGGCCGCCGTGGTGGCGGGCTCCGGCCTCAGGTCGCGCAGCAGGGTGGTGACACGCCGCGCGTCGTTGGTGCTGCGCACGGGCGCGTCGGGTGCGACGCGGCCCGCGAAGCCGCTGAGCACCCGGCCGGGACCGGCCTCCAGGTAGCCGCCGACGCCGAGCGCGGACGCCGTCTCGAGGACGCCGACCCAGCGCACGGGGCCGGCCAGCTGACGGCGCAGCAGGTCACGGGCGTGCGCACCGTCGCGGACGACGGTGGCGGTCACGGAGCTGACGACGGGCACCCGGGGCGCGTGGAACGTGACCCGCTCCAGCGCGGCGGCGAACTCGTCCTCGATGGCGCTCATCAGGGAACAGTGGAAGGGGGCGGAGACCTTGAGCTGCACGGCGCGCTCGGCGCCGGCCTCCAGGGCGAGCCGGGCCGCCTCGGCGACCGCCGCGCTCTGCCCGGAGATCACCGTCTGGCCCGCCTCGTTGTAGTTGGCGACCTCGACCACCCCGAGCGGGGCGGCCACCGCGCAGATCTCCTCGATCCGCGCCGGGTCCAGCCCCATCAGCGCGGTCATCGCGCCGGAGACCTTCCGCGAGACCCCGGCCATGAGCTGCCCGCGGATCCGCACCAGGCGCAGCGCGTCGTCCGCGTCCAGCACCCCGGCGGCGATCAGGGCCGTGTACTCGCCCAGGCTGTGCCCGGCGACCGCGCCGGGCACGAAACCGGTCTCGGCGCGCAGGATCTCGTACACGGCGAGGCTGGTGGCGACGATGGCGGGCTGGGCGATCTCGGTCGGCGCCAGCGCCTCCTCGGGAGCCGTGGTGCACAGCTCGGTCAGCGGAAGCCCCGTCGCCTCCTCTGCCCGGGCCAGGACGCGTCCGGCCGTGCGGGGGTGTTCGCGAAGGAGATGCCCCGCCATGGCCGCGCGCTGCGAGCCCTGTCCGGGAAACATCGTGAATAGGTTGTCGATCATCCCCGTTCCTACCTCACTGACTTGTGGCCGATAGGTCATCGAGCCGTCGGCGACCGGTTTTCGACTCTGTGAATCTGGCACTGTCTTCTGGCGCATTCCTCGAATTGACCTCGACTGGTGCCGAAGTCCCGCCATTGACGGGGAAAAGCGCGCCGCCACAAACTGGCGGACATGGTGAGGATGAGCGCACAGGAGCGGCGTACGAGCGTTGTCCGGGCGGCGATGCTCGAATTCGCCCGGGGCGGCTACGACGGCACCTCGACCGAGAGCATCGCCCGGCGCGCGGGGGTGTCCCAGCCGTACCTGTTCCGGCTCTTCCCCGGCAAGCGGGCGATCTTCCTGGCGGCGGCGACGCGCTGCGTCGGGGACACGGCGGCCCTGTTCGCCGAGGCCGCGCGGGGGCTGACGGGCCAGGAGGCGCTGCGCGCGATGTCGCACGCCTACACCCGGGTCATCCTCAAGGAGCCGGACCGGCTGCGGCTGCAGATGCAGGTGTACGTCGCGGTGGCGGCCGCGGAGGCGGCGGGCGACCCCGGCTTCGGCGAGGCCGTGCGGGCGCAGTGGCTGCGGGTGTGGGAGACGGTCGGGGAGCCGCTGGGCGCGGACACCGGCGGGACGACCACGTTCATGGCGTACGGGATGCTGGTCAACGTGCTGGTCTGCATGGGCTTCCCGGCGGACCACCCGCTGTGGTCCGGGCTGCCGGTGGAGGGTCCGGCGGCCCGCGCGCTGCCCGGGTGACGCGGCGCGGGGCCGCCCACCCGGGCTCGGCGGTGGTGCGCAGGGGTCCCTCCGGTCGTACGGGCCCTTCCGGTCGTACGGCCGTACGGTCCTACTCGGTGCCGGGGGCGGACGTGGCCGCCGGGGTCCGGTCCGGGGCGGCGGGGGCGCGGTGGCGCCCGGTCTGCCGGGCCCAGCGGGATCCGTAGGCCACCTGGCCCTGCTCCGCCGCGGCGAAGGCCTTGGTGTTCCAGTTCTTGCGCATGAACGCCTCCCGCACCTTGATCAGCAGGGGGTTCTTCACAGCGCCCATCTTGCCGATGCGCCAGGCGATGTTCTGCAGCGGCGCGGTGCGCTCCTGGCGCTCGCTCTCATAGCGGCGCAGCGCCGAGACCGGGTCGCTGCCCGCTCCGGCGAGGTGCTCGGCGAGCACGAGGGCGTCCTCCAGGGCCTGGCAGGCGCCCTGTCCGATGTTGAAGGTGATGGGGTGCGCGGCGTCCCCGAGGAGGGTGACCCGGCCCTGTCCCCACTGGCGTTCGGGCTTGCGGCCCTCGACGTCGCCGCGCAGGATCCACTCCTCGGGCGTGGCCTTGAGGATGTCGGCGACCGGTCCGCCCCAGCCCGCGTGGCGGCGCAGCAGCATGTCCCGCACGCCGGGCAGGTCGCGGCCGCCGGGCGCTCCGTTGGCCACGCTCATCCAGTGGACCAGGCCGGGGGCGACGTCGTAGTAGGTGAAGCGGGTGCCCGGCCCGAACATGGCGTTGAAGGTGCCCGGGGGGATGTCGGCGTGCTCCATCTGGGCCCGGCCGCGCCAGGCGATGTAGCCGCTGTAGCGGTTCTGGGCGGGGCCGAACATGGCGTCGCGGACGGCTCCGTGGATGCCGTCGGCGCCGATCAGCAGGTCGCCGCGCTCGGTGGTGCCGTCGGCGAAGCGGACGGTGACCCCCTCGCGGTCCTGGTCGAAGCCGACCACGTGGGCGCCGGTGCGCACCACGTCGCCCTGGAGGGCGTCGCGCAGGATGCCGTGCAGGACGGAGCGCTCGACGGCGATGGTGGGCGCGCCGTAGCGGGCGACGAAGTCACCGACGGGCCAGGCGCCGAGGACCTCGCCGCGCCAGGTGCTGAAGTGGGCGGTCTCCTGGGCGGGGGCGATCTCCAGGACCTCTTCGGCGACGCCGAGGTAGTCCAGGGCGAGGACGCCGTTGGTCCAGATGTGCAGACCGGCGCCGCCGTCGCGCAGTTCCTCGGCCCGCTCCAGGACGAGGGGTTCGAAACCGCGCTGCTGGAGGGCGAGGGCCGCGGCGAGGCCGCCGATCCCTCCACCGGCGATGAGTATGCGACGGGCATGTCCTATGGCCATCTGTGTGCTCTCCTCGTGGCTGCCCGGGCCGGTCCGGAACCGGTCGTGAACTCCCTGGCTGACTAGTGGAGTTGTCAACGCTAGCATTCCAAGCATCGAACTTGATAGTCTCGGCAGAACATCTAGCGTCGCTACAAAGGTGGTTGTGATGGAAGTCCTCCTGCAAACGCTGGCCGTGATCGCCACCATGGCCAACGCGGTGGTCTACGGCACCGACGTCTTCGGCGCACTCGTCCAGCGCCCGGCCCTCGCCCACGTCGACGACGCGACCCTCACCAGCGTCATGGGCCAGACCCACCGCTTCGGCGACGCCCGGATGGTCGTGCCCGGCGTGACGGGCCTGGTCTCCACGGTGGTCACCGCCGGCCTGGCCGGCTTCGAGGGCAAGCCCGTGCCGTCCGTCGCCGCGGGCGTCTCGGCGCTGGCCCTGGTGATCTGGCTGGCGATCTACAACAAGGTGAGCGTGCCGGTGAACAAGGCGCTGACCAGCGCCGCCCTGGAGTGCAAGGTCGCCCCCGACGCCCGCGGCCTGCAGCGCACCTGGGACAGCGTCATCAACGTCCGGGTGCTGCTCCAGGCGGTGGCCCTCGGCGCGATGTGCGTGGTCCTCTCCACCACCTGAGCACCACCACCCGAGCACACCACCCGTGCCCGCCCGGAACGCCGGCGGGTACGGCGAAGGGGGCCCACCCGCCGGTGGGCCCCCTTCGCCGTACCGCTCCTACTGGAGGGCGATGTTGCCGAGGACGTCCGCGTCCGAGCTCTCGTCCATGCCCTCGGTGGTCTCGCCGACGGCGCCGGGCGCCGCGTCCGGCTCGGATCCCGCCACATTCTTCTTCTTGCTCGCCACGATGATGTCTCCTTCAGACGCGGAACAGGCACGAATACCTTATTGAGATTCGCCAGCCGGCCCGGCCGCGTCAAGACGCTGTTCGCCCGCCCCAGCGGAATTCCAGGGACCCTCCAGGAAATTGCGGAAAAGTACCATGGGACCGGGATCCGACACGGGGAGACGCCCATCATGACCACCGCCCCGCACACTCCGGCCGCCGATGTGCTCGCCGAACTCACCGCCGTACTGGCCGGGATGACCGGTGTCGAGGTGCATTCCGTCGACGCCGCACGGCCGTTCACCTTCCTCGGAGTGGACTCCCTGCTCGGCGCGCAGTTCCTCGGCGCGCTCGGCGCCCGCTACGGCATCCGGCTCCCCGCCGACGCGGTGTACGAGCACCCGACCCCGGCGGCGCTGGCGCGGCACATCGCCGGGCGCCTCCACGCGCCGTCCGCCCCGGCGCCCTCCGTCCCCATGACGGCCTGGGCCCCGCTGCGCCCGGTCCGCGACCCGGCCGTGGTCGCCGTGGCCGCCGATCCCGCGGGCCTGACCGAGGTGCTGCGCGGCCAGCTCGCGCACATCCTGCGCTGCGCGCCCGAGGACATCGACCCGGGGACCCCGTTCACGATGCTGGGCCTGGACTCCATCCTGGCGGCGGAGTTCGTCGCGGGCATCAACCAGACCTGGGACCTGACCGAACAGACCGCCCTGCTCTACGAACACCCCGACCTCGCGGCGATGGCGGCGTACGTCACCGCGCGCGTGGCGGGCACCCCCGCGGTGTCCCCGGCGCCCGCCCCGCCGGCCCCGCCCGCCGCGCAGGGCCCGGGGCTCGACCTCGAGGCGCTGCTGGACGCGGTACGGGACGACGTACTCAGCATCGACGAGGCCGCCGCCCTGCTGGCCGCGCGCTAGCGCGCGGGGTTCCGTCCCCCGGGCGGCGGCGGTGTCCGCGCGCCCGGAACACCCGCGCGCACACCCCCCAGGCCGGAGACGAAAGGCACGCCAGGAGATGGAAGACCGGGAAATCCTGTCGCGGTTCAAGAGCGGCACCCTGGAGCGCCGGCGGGCGGTGGCCCTGCTGACGGGCGGCCCGAGCGCCGCCCCCGGGCCCGTGGAGCCCCGCCGCGAGGCCCCCGCGCCGCCGACCGCCGCCGCGGTCCCCGAGCCGTGCGCGGTCATCGCCCTCGAGGGCCGGTTCCCCCGGGCCGTGGACCTGGCCGCGTTCTGGCAGCGGGCCCTGACCCCGGACACCGCGCCCGCCCCGCCCGCGCCCCGCGGCCCCGCCCCGGGCTCCAGTTCAACCACAACACCTTCGGCGAGCGCTACGTCACGGACGGGCTGTACGGCCTGATCAAACTGCGCGGGTACGC
>NZ_JBEOXE010000072.1:0-38788 GCF_040296485.1 Streptomyces sp. NPDC002138
CGCCCGGTTACATTTCGAACCCGGAAGCTAAGCCTTTCAGCGCCGATGGTACTGCAGGGGGGACCCTGTGGGAGAGTAGGACGCCGCCGAACAATCTTTCAAAGGACCCTTGGTCCAGCGTTCAACGCTGGGCCGAGGGTCCTTTTTTGTTTTATTCGATTTGCGCCGAAGCGCGGCCATGGGTTGGTTGCGCGAGAATGACTAGCGGTACCCCGAAGACAGGAGTCACACCCATGTCCAACTCTCCCGACGATCGTCCGGAGCGCGAGCCTCGTCGTAACGACGGCGGTGACAGGGGCGGCTACCGCGGGGGCCGTGACGACCGCGGTGGTGACCGTGGCGGCGACCGTGGCGGATTCCGCCGCGACGACCGCGGCGGCCGTCCCGCCGGCGGTGGCGCCGGTGGCGGCTTCCGTCGCGATGACCGTGGCGGCCGGCCCACCGGTGGTGGCGACCGTCCCCAGAGCGGCGGCTTCCGCCGTGACGACCGTGGCGGCGACCGCCCGAGCTACCCGCGTCGCGATGACGACCGTGGTGGACGCCCGCAGGGTGGCGGCGGCGGCTTCCGCCGCGATGACCGCGGTGGCGACCGCCCGAGCTACCCGCGTCGCGACGACCGTGGTGGCGACCGTCCCCAGGGCGGTGGCTTCCGTGGTGGCGACCGCCCCAGTTACCCGCGTCGCGATGACGACCGTGGTGGACGCCCGCAGGGTGGCGGCGGCGGCTTCCGCCGTGACGACCGCGGCGGCGACCGCCCCCAGGGTGGCGGCTTCCGTGGTGGCGACCGCCCCAGTTACCCGCGTCGCGACGACGACCGTGGTGGACGCCCGCAGGGTGGCGGCGGCGGCTTCCGCCGTGACGACCGCGGTGGCGACCGTCCGAGCTTCCCGCGTCGTGATGATGACCGTGGTGGGTTCCGTGGCGGTCGTGACGACCGTGGTGGGGACCGTCCGAGCTTCCCGCGTCGTGATGACCGTGGTGGCGACCGCCCCCAGAGCGGTGGCTTCCGCCGTGACGACCGTGGCGGCGACCGTCCCAGCTTCCCCCGTCGCGATGACGACCGTGGTGGACGTCCGCAGGGTGGTGCCGGCGGCTTCCGCCGTGACGACCGCGGTGGCGACCGTCCGAGCTTCCCGCGTCGTGATGACCGTGGTGGCGACCGCCCCCAGAGCGGCGGCTTCCGCCGTGACGACCGTGGCGGCGACCGCCCGAGCTACCCGCGTCGCGATGACGACCGTGGTGGACGTCCCCAGGGTGGCGGCGGCGGCTTCCGCCGTGACGACCGTGGCGGCGACCGCCCGAGCTACCCCCGCCGCGACGACGACCGTGGCAGCCGCCCGAGCTTCCCGCGCCGTGATGACGACCGTGGTGGGTTCCGTGGCGGCCGCGATGACCGTGGTGGGGACCGTCCGAGCTTCCCGCGTCGTGATGACCGTGGCGGCGACCGCCCCCAGAGCGGCGGCTTCCGCGGCCGCGACGACCGTGGTGGCGACCGTCCCAGCTACCCCCGCCGCGACGACGACCGTGGTGGGTTCCGTGGCGGTCGTGACGACCGTGGTGGGGACCGTCCGAGCTTCCCGCGTCGTGATGACCGTGGTGGCGACCGCCCCCAGAGCGGCGGCTTCCGCGGCCGCGACGACCGTGGTGGCGACCGTCCCAGCTACCCCCGCCGCGACGACCGGGGTGACCGCGGCGGCGACCGTGGTGGGTTCCGTGGCGGCCGCGACGACCGCGACAGCGACTACCGCGACCGCGAGCCGATCAAGCGCCTCCCGATCGACGACGACGTCACCGGTCACGAGATCGACCCGGACGTTCGCCAGGAGCTGCTGAGCCTGCCGAAGGGCCTCGCCGAGGAGGTCTCGCGCAACCTGGTCATGGTGGCCCGGCTGATCGACGAGGACCCGGAGCAGGCCTACGCCTACGCCCGCATCGCGCTGCGGCTGGCCTCCCGTGTCGCCGCCGTCCGCGAGGCCGCCGGTTTCGCGGCGTACGCCACGCAGAAGTACAGCGAGGCGCTCGCCGAGTTCCGTGCCGCCAAGCGGATGACCGGTTCGGTCGAGCTGTGGCCCGTCATGGCCGACTGCGAGCGCGGCCTCGGCCGTCCGGAGCGGGCGCTGGCGATGGCCGGCGAGCCCGAGGTGCAGAAGCTGGACAAGGCCGCTCAGGTCGAGATGCGCCTGGTCGCGGCCGGTGCCCGGCGGGACATGGGGCAGCTCGACGCCGCCATCGTGACCCTGCAGAGCCCGGAGCTGGCCTCCGCCACCGTGCAGCCGTGGACCGCGCGCCTGCGGTACGCCTACGCCGACGCCCTGCTGGCCAACGGCCGCGAGGACGAGGCCCGCGAGTGGTTCGCCAAGACGATCGAGTCCGACAAGGACGGTTCGACCGACGCCTCCGACCGGCTCGCCGAGCTGGACGGTGTCGAGTTCGTCGACGCGATGAGCGATGAGGACCGCGAGGCCCTCAGCGACGAGGACCGCCGGGTCCAGGACTCCGACGACTCGGGTGTCGCCGAGTACTACGACGAGGACGACGAGGAGTACGAAGCCTCCGACGCCCGTGCGGACGACGACGAGGACGACGACGCGTACGAGGCGTCCGACGCCCGTGACCTCGATGACGACGAGGACGACGAGGACGAGCTGATCGCTCGCGCCGAGGCGGACGCCGACGTCGACGTCGCGGACGAGATCGTGGTCGGCGACGACGACGAGAGCGACGAAGAGAACGACCGCGCGTTCGAGGACAAGGGCCGCGACAAGGCCTGACCTGCGGCATGACGAAGGGCGGTACCCCCGGTGGGGGTACCGCCCTTCGTCATGTCCGGGGCCGGGCGGCCGGTCAGCCCAGGCTGCGCAGCACCAGTCCGGTGGCCGGCTTCGGGCCGAAGGAGGTCGACTTCCGCGGCATCGTGACGCCCTGGCGGGCCAGCTCCCGGACCACGTCCTCCCGTACCGGGTGGAGCAGTACCGCCGTGCCGCCGCTGCGCTCGGCCATGTCGACGGTGGCCTCGGTGTCGTGGATGTACACGATGTGCTCGGGGGAGTCGGGGACCCGCCACAGGGCGTCCAGCAGGGTCGCGTGCAGCACGGTCGCGTCCAGTCGGCGCCAGGCCTCGGGGCGGTCGTGGCGGACCGTACGGTCGATCAGCGCCGGGTCGGGATCGCTGACCAGGTGGAAGCCGCCGTCGCCGGTCAGCAGGAAGGCGTTGCCCCGGGCGGAGGCCTCGCCGAGCGCGGTCAGCGCGGCGGACAGCGGGCCGTCGACCGGGCGGACCGTGAACGAGCCCTCCAGGGCGGCCAGCGCGTCCGCGACCGGCAGGCGGCGCAACATCCGGTGGATGGCGCGGACCTGGAGCGGGTAGCGGGCGGTGTCCACGAGCAGGACCAGGCCGAAGTCCCACGGGGTGGGGCTCTGGTGCTCCTCCTGGAGGCGCAGGTACGTCGCCCAGCGGTGGTGGCCGTCGGCGATGAGCGCCTGGCGGTGGCCGAGGTCGGCGGTGACCGCGGCCAGCTCGGCGGGGTCGGTGATGGCCCACAGCCGGTGGCAGAAGCCGTCCTCGGTGGTGGTCGACAGCAGCGGGGGGCGCCCGGCGGTGGCCTCGACCACCTCGGCCGCGCCGGGGGATTCCGGCCCGGCCTCGCCGCCGTCGTCGCTGCGGTAGGTCAGCAGCAGCGGTTCGAGGTTGGCGGAGGTCGCGCGCATCAGCCCGGCCCGGTCGGTGACCACGTGGGGCATGACGTCCTCGTGGGGCAGCACGATCCCGGCGTCGGCCGTGGACAGGGCGAGGGCCCCGATGACGCCGCGCTGGAGCATGCCGTCCCTGCGCTGCTCGTACACGTACAGGGCGGGCTCCGGATCGGCGCTGAGGATGCCCTCGGCGAGCCAGTCGTGGAGGGTCCGGGCGGCCTGTTCGTTGCGCGCGTCGGGGGTGTCGGCCTGCGGGAGGATCAGGCGGACGATGTTGTGCGGGTCCGCCGACTCCAGGTGGTGGAGTCCGTCAGGTCGCACGACCACGTCGTACGGGGGCGAGGTGACGGCGGCGAGACTGCCGACGCGCTCCGGGACGTAGCGCAGCCCGTGGAAGGGCATCAGGCGCAGTCCGTCGCGCACTCCGTGTTCCTCGGTACCAGGTGTGGTCATTGGTGCATGGTAAGTCCCGTCTCGCGATGCGGGATGATCAGGGGGAGTGCGGAATTGGCCACATGGGACGAAGGGGCGGTCACGATGACCCGGCAGAGCAGGACCAGGCCCGCGGGCAGCGAGCGCAGTCTGCACCAGGCGTACGACACGGCCCTGCTGGACCTCGACGGGGTGGTGTACGCGGGGGGCGAGGCGATCGCGCACGCCGTGGACTCGCTGCTGGCGGCCCGGGCGGACGGGATGCACCTCGCGTACGTGACGAACAACGCGCTGCGCACGCCCGACGCCGTCGCGGAGCACCTGACCGAGCTGGGCGTCCCCTCCGAGGCGGGTGAGGTGATCACCTCCGCCCAGGCGGTGGCCAGGCTGATCTCCGACCAGGTGCCGGCGGGCTCGAAGGTGCTGGTCATCGGTGGCGAGGGGCTGCGGGTCGCGCTGCGCGAGCGCGGGCTGGAGCCGGTGGAGTCCGCGGACGAGGAGGGCCTGGCCGCGGTGGTCCAGGGCTACGGCGGGCCGGACCTGCCGTGGGGGCGCTTCGCGGAGGCCTCGTTCGCGATCGCGCGCGGGGTGCCGTGGTTCGCGTCGAATACCGACCTGACGATCCCGAGCGCGCGCGGGATCGCGCCGGGCAACGGGGCCGCGGTGGAGGTCGTACGGATCGCCACGGGCGCCGAGCCGCAGGTGGCGGGCAAGCCGCTGCCCCCGATGCACCGGGAGACGATCCTGCGGACCGGGGCCGAGCGGCCGCTGGTGGTCGGGGACCGGCTGGACACCGACATCGAGGGCGCCTTCCACGGCGAGGTGGACTCGCTGCTCGTGCTGACCGGCGTGACGGACGGGGCCCAGCTGCTGCGGGCGGAGCCGAAGTACCGGCCGACGTACGTGGACCGGGACCTGCGGGGTCTGCTGACCGGGCAGCCCGAGGTGGAGGACGCGGAGGAGGGCTTCCGCTGCGGCGCGTGGACCGCGGTCGCGCGGGACGGCGTACTGGAGCTGCGCGCGGCGCAGGAGGGCGGCGGGGAGGGCGGGGACGGCGGGGGCGATCCCCTCGACGGGCTGCGGGCGCTGTGCGCGGCGGCCTGGGCGCACGCCGGGGACGGTTCCTGCACGCTGGACGCGGAGAAGGCGCTGGCCCGGCTGGGTCTGTAGCGGGAGGAGCGTCGAGGGGGGGAAGGGGCTGGTCGGGGCTGGTCGGGGTAGCTCGTGGCAGCGGAGGGTAGGCTAACCTAACTTCCGTGTTGGTCGAGAGTCCCCCCGAACAGAGCGCGGCCGTGCCGGCCGCCCCCCGCCCGCGGCACGCCGCGCGCGCCGCCGGTCTGCTGGCCGCCCTCGGCTTGCTGGCGCTGATCGCGCTGGCGAGCGTCGCGGTGGGCGCCAAGCAGATGCCGCTCGACCAGGTCTGGCACGGCCTGTTCCACTACGCGGGCACCCCCGCCGACGTGGTGGTCAGGGACCTGCGGGTGCCGCGGACCGTGCTCGGCCTGATGGTCGGGCTCGGCCTCGGCCTCTCCGGCGCGGTGATGCAGGCGCTGACCCGCAATCCGCTGGCCGAACCGGGCATCCTCGGCGTCAACGCGGGCGCCGCGGCGGCCGTGGTCTCGGCGATCGGTTTCTTCGGGGCGAACAGCCTGAGCGAGTACGTCTGGTGGGCCTTCCTCGGCGCCGCCGTCGTCTCCGTGGTCGTCTACGTCCTGGGCGGCAGCCGCGGCGCGACCCCGGTGCGGCTCGCCCTCGCGGGTACGGCCGCCAGCGCCGCCCTCGTCGGCTACATCAACGCCGTGCAGCTCATGGACAGCAAGGCGCTGGACAAGCTGCGCTTCTGGACCGTCGGCTCGCTGGCCTCCGCGAACATGGAGACCGTCCGCCAGGTGGCGCCGTTCCTCCTGGTGGGCGCGGTCCTCGCGCTGTGCCTGGGGCGGCCGCTCAACGCCATGGCGATGGGCGACGACACCGCGCGGGCGCTGGGCGCGAACCTGACCCTGACCCGGATCACCGCGATGGCCGCCATCACCCTGCTCTGCGGCGCCGCGACCGCGGCCTGCGGGCCCATCGTCTTCATCGGGCTGATGATCCCGCACCTGGTCCGCTTCTTCACCGGGCCGGACATGCGCTGGGTGCTCGCCTACTCGGCGGTGCTCTCGCCGGTCCTGCTGCTCGGCGCGGACGTCATCGGCCGGGTCATCACCCGGCCGGCGGAGCTCCAGGTCGGCATCGTCACCGCGCTCATCGGCGGACCCGTCTTCATCCACCTCGTCCGGCGCAAGAGGATGGCCCAGCTGTGACCGCGAAGAGCGCGAAGAGCGCGAAGAGTGCGACGAGCGCGAAGAGCGCGAAGAGCGCGAAGAGCGCGAAGAGTGCGACGAGCGCGACGAGCGCGAAGAGTGCGATGAGCACGAAGACCGCGACGAGCGCGAAGGCCGGGCAGGGCGGCGTGCGGTCCCGGGGGCTGCGCACGCCCGGCGGGTTGTCCCTGCGGGTCGAGCCGCGCGCCGTGGCCGTCGGTCTGCTGCTGCTCGCCGCGACGCTCGTCCTGGCCGTCCTGCTCATCGGCACCGGCGACTTCGAGATCGCCCCGCTGGACGTGGTCAAGACCCTGGCCGGCAACGGCGCCCCCGCCCACGACTTCGTCATCAACGACCTGCGGCTGCCGCGCGTGCTCGTCGCCGTCCTCGTCGGCGCGTCCCTCGGGATGGCGGGCGGGATCTTCCAGTCGGTGTCCCGCAATCCGCTCGGCTCCCCGGACCTGCTCGGCTTCGGCTACGGGTCCGCGGTCGGCGCGCTCGTCGTGATCATCCTGTTCAAGGGCAGCGCCGGCGAGGTGGCCGCGGGCGCGGTCATCGGCGGCGTACTGACCGGTGTCGTCGTCTACCTGCTGGCCTACAAGCAGGGCATCCAGGGCTACCGCCTGGTCCTCGTCGGCATCGGCGCCTCCGCGATGCTGGTCGCCGCCGTCCAGTACCTGCTGACGAAGGCCCAGCTGACCGAGGCCACCCGGGCGATGGTCTGGCTGACCGGTTCGCTGGCCGGGCGGGACTGGGCGCAGGTGTGGCCGCTGCTGGCGACCTGCCTGGTGCTCTTCCCGCTGGTGCTCGGGCAGGGCAGGGCGCTGCGGATGATGGAGATGGGCGACGACGCCGCGTACGCGCTGGGCGTACGGGTGGAGCGCACCCGGATCCTGCTGATGTGCGCGGCGATCATCCTGACCACGGCGGCGACCGCGGCCGCGGGCCCCATCAGCTTCGTCGCGCTGGCCGCGCCCCAGCTGGCGCGCCGGCTGACCCGCTCGCCCGGGTCGAACCTGCTGTCCGGCGCGCTCATGGGCGCCGTCCTGCTGCTGCTGTCCGACTGGGCCTCGCAGCGCGTCTTCGGCTCCGATCAGCTGCCGGTGGGCGTGGTGACGGGGCTCGTCGGCGGTGTCTATCTGCTGTGGCTGCTGGTCACGGAACGCAAGGCCGGGCGGATATGAGCGGGACGGCCCGACAGGTGGCCCCTTCGCCGACCGTCCAGAACCCAAGGAGTGAGCGAGTGCAGCGGCTGACCGCGCAGAACGTTACCCTCGGCTACGACCAGCGGGTCATCGCCGAGAACCTGTCGGTGGAGATCCCCGACCAGTCCTTCACGGTGATCGTCGGACCCAACGCCTGCGGCAAGTCCACGCTGCTGCGCGCCCTGTCACGGATGCTCAGGCCGACGGCCGGGCGGGTGCTGCTGGACGGGCACGCGATCGAGTCGATGCCCGCGAAGAAGGTGGCGAAGACGCTGGGTCTGCTGCCGCAGTCCTCGATCGCCCCCGACGGCATCACCGTCGCCGACCTGGTCTCGCGCGGCCGCTACCCGCACCAGGGCCTGCTGCGCCAGTGGTCCGCGGAGGACGAGCGGATCGTCGGGGAGTCGATGGCCTCGACCGGGGTGGCCGAACTCGCCGACCGGGCCGTGGACGAGCTGTCGGGCGGACAGCGCCAGCGCGTGTGGATCGCGATGGCGCTGGCGCAGCAGACCCCCCTGCTGCTGCTGGACGAGCCGACGACGTACCTGGACATCCAGCACCAGATCGATGTGCTGGACCTGTGCGCCGAGCTGCACGAGGAGCGGGGGCGGACGCTGGTCGCGGTGCTGCACGACCTCAACCACGCCGCCCGCTACGCCACGCACCTGATCGCGATGCGCGACGGCGCGGTCGTCGCCGAGGGGGCGCCCGCCGAGGTGGTCACCGCCGAGCTGGTCGAGCGGGTCTTCGGCTTGCGCTGCCAGATCATCGACGACCCGGAGACGGGGACGCCGCTGGTGATCCCGGCCGCGCGCGGGGCCCGTACGAAGGCTCCCGCGTCTCTCTCCGGTCTCTAGAGGGTGCGGCCACGGCGTGCCGCTACAGCGCGCTGCGCAGCCGCAGCAGGTCGCGGAAGCCGGCCTCCAGCCTGACCCGGCCCGACGCCCAGGCCTTCGCGAACCGGAGCTCGCCCGCGACCATCGCGAGGAGGTCGTCGCCGGTCATCGCGAGGCGGATCTCCGCCTTGGCGCGGGGCGGGCCGGGGTGCGGGGAGACCGCGTCCACCCGGATCCGGCCGCCGTCGAGGCGGCCCGTGAACGTCTGGTCCAGATCGGTGATGTGGCAGCTCAGAGAGCGGTCGAGCGCGACGAGGCCGCGCACGTCCCCGTTGGATCCGGCCAGGTTGTCGGAGAGTTTGTCGAGTGCTCCGCGGCACTCTTCGATCGTCGCCATGGTGGTCACGACCGTACCGCAGAGCCGTGCGTGGCGGTGGCGCGCTTCGGGGTAGCGTCGGGGCATGAGCGACGAAGCGCCCGGGGCGGCGGACGGGACCCCGACCGAGGCCGTGCCCGAGCCCGCCGGCCCCGCCCCGCTGGGCGTCGTACGCGCCCCCACCGGCCACGCCCCGGTCGACGCGGGACTCGAACGGCTGGCGGACGCCGACCACCTCCCGGCGGACGAGCACCTCGCGGTGTACGAGGATGTACACCGGGCCCTGCGCGACGAGCTGACCGCGCTCGACGCGCCGGCGCCCGCATCCGTATCCGTATCCGCAACGCCGTACGACCACAGGAGCTGAACCGAACGTGGCAGGAGTGGCACGCCGCCGCCTGGACGCCGAACTGGTGCGCCGCAAGATGGCCCGCTCGCGCGAGCACGCCGCCCAGCTGATCGCCGCGGGCCGGGTCACCGTGGGCGGCGCGACCGCGACCAAGGCCGCCACCCAGGTCGAGACCGCCGCGGCGCTCGTGGTCCGCGAGGACGACAGCGACCCCGACTACGTCTCGCGCGGCGGCCACAAACTGGCCGGCGCGCTGGACGCCTTCCGGCCCCTCGGGCTGGTCGTCGAGGGCCGCAGGGCGCTGGACGCGGGAGCCTCCACCGGCGGGTTCACCGACGTACTGCTGCGCTCCGGCATCGCGCACGTCGTCGCCGTGGACGTCGGCTACGGGCAGCTCGCCTGGTCGCTGCAGAGCGACGACCGGGTCACGGTGAAGGACCGGACCAACGTCCGGGAGCTGACGCTGGAGCAGATCGACGGGATCCCCGCCGACCTGGTCGTGAGCGACCTCTCGTTCATCTCCATCGGCCTGGTGCTGCCCGCGCTGGTGCGCTGCACTGCGCCGGACGCGGACCTCGTGCTCATGGTCAAGCCGCAGTTCGAGGTCGGCAAGGAACGGCTCGGCAGCGGCGGCGTCGTCCGCAGCGCCGAACTGCGGGCGGAGGCCGTGCGCGAGGTCGCGCGGCAGGCGGCGAAGCTGGGGCTGGGCGTGCTGGGCGTCACCGCGAGTCCGCTTCCGGGGCCCTCCGGCAACGTCGAGTATTTTCTGTGGCTGCGGGCGGGGGCACCGGCACTCGACCCGGCGGATGTTGACCGTGCAGTGGCGGAGGGGCCGCAGTGACAGATTCAGCTTCAGCTTCAGGTTCGGCGGCGGTACGCACCGTCTTCCTGCTCGCGCACACCGGCCGCCCCGCGGCCATCCGCAGCGCCGAGCTGGTCGTCCAGGGCCTGCTGCGCTGCGGACTGGGCGTGCGGGTGCTGCGGCACGAGGCGGCGGACCTGCCGCTGCCACCGGAGGTGGAGCTGGTCGACGAGTGCACGCCGGACGTCTTCGACGGCTGTGAGCTGCTGATCGTGCTGGGCGGGGACGGGACGCTGCTGCGCGGCGCCGAGTTCGCGCGCGGCTCCGGGGTGCCGATGCTCGGCGTCAACCTCGGCCGGGTGGGATTCCTCGCGGAGGCCGAGCGTGACGACCTGGACAAGGTGGTCGACCGCGTGGTCACCAAGTCCTACGAGGTCGAGGAGCGGATGACGATCGACGTGGTCGTCCGCACCAACGGCGATGTCGTCCACCAGGACTGGGCGCTCAACGAGGCGGCCGTCCAGAAGGTGTCCCCCGAGCGGATGCTCGAAGTGGTCCTGGAGATCGACGGGCGGCCGGTGACCGGCTTCGGCTGCGACGGGATCGTCTGCGCGACCCCGACCGGCTCGACGGCGTACGCGTTCTCCGCGGGCGGACCGGTGGTCTGGCCGGAGGTCGAGGCCCTGCTGATGGTCCCGATCAGCGCGCACGCGCTGTTCGCGAAGCCGTTGGTCACCTCGCCGGACTCGGTGCTCGCGGTGGAGGTCCAGCCCGGCACCCCGCACGGGGTCCTGTGGTGCGACGGCCGCCGCATGCTGGAGCTGCCCGCCGGGGCCCGCGTGGAGGTCCGCAGGGGCGCCGTCCCCGTCCGGCTCGCCCGGCTGCACCACGCGTCCTTCACGGACCGCCTCGTCGCGAAATTCGCCCTCCCCGTCTCCGGGTGGCGCGGAGCGCCCCACTAGGGGGTGTCCCTTTGCCGCCTCGCGGGGCGCTCTCCTCGCCCGAACGCGGCGGACGCCGCGAGGGCGGCGCATGGCGCGCGGGAAACCTCGGTATGGTCTGGGGCGTGCTTGAGGAGATGCGGATACGGTCGCTCGGAGTCATCGACGACGCGGTGGTCGAGCTGTCGCCCGGTTTCACCGCGGTGACGGGTGAGACCGGCGCGGGCAAGACGATGGTCGTCACGAGTCTCGGGCTGCTGCTCGGTGGCCGCGCCGACCCGGCGCTCGTACGGATCGGGGCCAAGGCCGCGGTCGTCGAGGGCCGGATCGTGCTGCGCCCGGACGCGCCCGCCGCGCTGCGGGCCGAGGAGGCCGGGGCCGAGCTGGACGACGGCGCCCTGCTGATCAGCCGCACGGTGTCCGCGGAGGGCCGCTCCCGCGCCCACGTGGGCGGCCGCTCGGTGCCCGTGGGGCTGCTCGCCGAGCTGGCGGACGACCTGGTCGCCGTCCACGGGCAGACCGACCAGCAGGGCCTCATGCGGCCGGCGCGCCAGCGCCAGGCGCTCGACCGGTACGCCGGGGACGCCGTCACCGTCCCACTGGAGAAGTACGCGGCCGCCCACCGGCGGCTGCGGGCCGTGGCCGGGGAACTGGAGACGATCACCACCCGGGCCCGGGAACGGGCCCAGGAGGCGGACCTGCTGCGCTTCGGCCTCGACGAGATCGCGGCCGTGGAGCCGCTCGCCGGAGAGGACGCCGAGCTGTCGGCGGAGGCCGAGCGGCTCGGCCACGCCGAGTCCCTGGCCTCGGCGGCGCAGGCCGCGCACGCCGCGCTCGCGGGCAATCCGGAGGACCCGGAGGGCGTCGACGCGAACACCCTGGTCGCGGGCGCCCACCGGGCACTGGAGGCCGTACGCGCCCACGACCCGGCGCTCGGCACGCTCGCCGAACGGATCGGGGAGCTGGGCATCCTGCTCACCGACGTGGCGGGCGAGCTCGCCGGTTACGCCGACGGGCTCGACGCCGACCCGCTGCGGCTGGCCGCGGTCGAGGAGCGGCGCGCCGCGCTGACCCAGCTGACCCGCAAGTACGGCCGGGCCGGGGCCTCCGGCGCCACCGTGGACTCCGTCCTGGAGTGGGCCGAGCGGGGCGCCGAGCGGCTCCTGGAACTCGACGGGGACGATGACCGGGTCACGGAACTGACCGCCGAGCGCGATGCGCTGCGCGCCGAACTGTCCGGCCTGGCCCAGGCGTTGACCGACGCGCGGACGGAGGCGGCCGCGCGCTTCGCCTCCGCCGTCACGGCCGAGCTGGCCTCCCTGGCGATGCCGCACGCCCGCGTCAGCATCGACATCCGGCAGACCGAGGACCCCACGGGCGAAGGCGTCGAGGTCGGCGGCCGCGTGGTGACCTACGGGCCCTCGGGCGCCGACGAGGTCGAGCTGCTGCTGGCCCCGCACCCCGGCGCGCAGCCGCGGCCGATCGCCAAGGGCGCCTCCGGCGGTGAACTCTCCCGGGTGATGCTGGCGGTCGAGGTGGTCTTCGCGGGCTCGGACCCGGTGCCGACGTACCTCTTCGACGAGGTCGACGCGGGCGTCGGCGGCAAGGCGGCCGTCGAGGTCGGCCGCCGCCTCGCGAAGCTGGCGAAGAGCGCGCAGGTCGTCGTCGTCACGCACCTCCCGCAGGTCGCGGCCTTCGCCGACCGGCAGCTGCTGGTGGAGAAGACCGTCGACGGGTCCGTCACCCGCAGCGGTGTCACCGTCCTGGAGGGCGAGGACCGGATCCGCGAGCTGTCGCGGATGCTCGCGGGTCAGGAGGACTCCGAGACGGCCCGGGCGCACGCGGAGGAGCTGCTGGCGACGGCGCGCGCGGACGGCTAGGCCGCGGCTAGGCCGTCTCTTCCGGATCTTGCCGGTTGAGCCCGCGTCGTCCGGCCCAGAGCCCCTCCTCCCGGGGCGGCCGTTTAATCGGATGTGCGTGCCGCTCCGGGTTGTTAGGTTCGCCGTGTGCCGAAGCTGAATCAGATCATCGCAGTCGAAAAGGGCGTCAAGTCCAAGGCCCTCCAGGAGCTGACCCAGGCTCACCAGGACGTGCAGAAGCCCGCCCTGCTCGCCGGCATCTCCCGGACCTACCAGCCGAAGGACGAGGAGGGCGAGCAGCTGCCGCCCGAGTCCACGCGGGTGCAGATCAAGGCGGAGGACGCCCTGCGGGCGACCGCCGGGACGCTGACGCGGCTCTTCGACGTGACCGCGACGAAGGACTGGGCGAACCGGTCCGCGGTCGCGGACGTGGTGGTCGACGGCACGGTGCTGTTGCCCCAGGTGCCCGTCCCGTACCTGTTGTTCCTGGAGAAGCAACTCACCGACCTGCACACCTTCGTGCGCAAGCTGCCGGTGCTCGACGCCTCCGAGTCGTGGAACCTGGACCCCTCGACGGACGCGTGGAAGACGGACCCGGTGCGGACCATCCGCACGAAGAAGGTGCCGCGCAACCACGTGAAGGCCGAGGCCACGGAGAAGCACCCGGCGCAGGTCGAGGTGTACTACGAGGACGTCCCGGTCGGTTACTGGACCACGGTGAAGTTCTCCGGCGCGCTGCCCGCCCGGCGGGTCAACGAGCTCCTCGACCGCGTCGAGAAGCTCCAGCAGGCCGTCAAGTTCGCCCGCGAGGAGGCGAACAACACCGAGGTCACCGACCAGCGGGTCGGCGACGCGGTATTCGGCTACCTCTTCCGGTAGCCCCACATTCGCCCCCCGTCGCGAGCGGGGGGTGCGCGATGAGCGCAAGCTGAAACTGATGTTGAAGCTGATGAAGGGGTGTCAGTCGGGGGTTCGAATCCCTCCCCCCGCACCACGTGCGGGGGTGGCCCAAGCCTGGCAGAGGCGGCCCCATGAAACTCAGATTCTCGCTCCAGTCTCAGTATTCGCCGCCGAACACCGGATCGACCGAGCGCGGGCGAACATCGACGGATGGGGGTTCAAGTCCCCCCGGCGCCTCTCTCGTGGCGCTGTAGTTCAAAGGCAGAACACGTCGATCTCAACATGACCCGCGGTTCTTAAACGCCGCCGGTGTGCGCAAATGGGTGGCAAGCTGGAGCCCGGGAGCTGGACATGCTCCCGGGCTCCGTCACGCTCCGGCCCGCGGCCATGGCACGGGACGCACGGGACGCACCCCGTCATCACCTATGTGGGTGATGGTCAGCGGGATGTGACGGGCTCTCGCACGGGATCCGCACCCGTATGGTCCCGGAACGCGCGTGCGGGCTGGCATCCTGGGCGACGTCTCTGACTCCCTCCTCCAGGAGCCCGGCCCGTGAGCAGCTCCGCCGTACCTGTCCCGGCCCAGCCGTACGGGCGACCACCCCTGCGCACCGTCCAAGTCCTCGGCGGCGCCGGCGCGGGCAGCAGCGCGCACGTGCGCTCGCTCGCCACCGGGCTCGCCGCGCGCGGGCTGCGGGTGACGGTGTGCGCGCCCGTCGAAGCCGAGGGGGAGTTCGACTTCACCGGCGCCGGGGCGCAGTTCGCGCCCGACGCCGTGAGCGCCCTGCGGGCCGCCTGCGCCGGGGCCGACGTGGTCCACGCGCACGGGGTGCGGGCGGGGATGCGGGCCGCGCTGGCCCTGCGCGGGCACCGGGTACCGCTCGTGGTGACCTGGCACGGCGGCGGCCCCGGGGCCGGGGGCACCCTCGGACGCCTCGCCCGGCTGATGGAACGCCGGGTGGCGCGGGCGGCCGCGGTGGTCCTGGGAACGTCCTCCGATCAGGTGGACCTGGCGCGCCGGCGCGGGGCCCGGGACGCGCGGCTGGCGCCGGTGACGGTGCCGGGGGCGCGGGCGCGCGGCGACCTGGACAAGGTGCGGGCGGAACTGGGCGTGGTGGAGCGGCCGTTGCTGATCGCGGTGGGCAGCCTGGTGGCGCACCGGGGGTACGGGGTGCTGCTGGACGCGGCGCGCGCGTGGCGGGCGCTGGATCCCGTACCGCTGCTGGTGATCGCGGGGGAGGGGCCGCTGCGGGCCGAGCTGGCGCGGCGGATCGTGGACGAGGACCTTCCGGTACGGCTTCTCGGGCGGCGCTCCGACGCCGCCGAGCTGCTGGCCGCGGCGGACGTGGCGGTCCTGCCGAGCCGCTGGGAGGCGCGCTCGCTGCTGGCTCAGGAGGCCCTGCGGGCCGGGGTGGCGCTGGTGGCCACCGAGGTCGGCGGCGTACCGGAGCTGGTGGGCGAGGCGGCGGTCCTGGTGCCGTACGGGGACGCGGGGGCGCTGGCCGACGGGGTGAGCGCCCTGCTGGCGGACCCCGGTCGGCGGGCCGCGCTGGCCGGGGCGGGCCGGGCCCAGGCCGCGACGTGGCCGTCGGAGGACGACACGGTGGCGCAGGTGCTGTCCGTCTACGACGAGCTGATGGAACGCTGGGGGCGCTGACCGTCACCCCGCGAACAGGCGTTCCCGGCGCCGCGGTTAGGCTTCGCCGCATGTCACAGCCGGTGCAGCTCATCATCCAGATCGCCACCCAGCCGGGCCGCGGGGCCGAGCAGGTCGCCGCGTTCGAGCGGCTCGCGCCGCTGGTGCGCGCGGAGCCGGGGTGCCTGCGGTACGACATGCACGCGGTCAGCGGTGACCCCGACCGCTTCGTCCTCATCGAGCGCTGGGCGTCGGGGGCGGCCCTCGCCGCGCACGACGCGACCCCGCACATGATCGAGGCCGACGCGGCGAGCCCGGCGTTCCGCGCGGGCCCGGCGCAGGTCATCGAGCTGGACGCCGAACCGCTGGCCTGAGCCCCTGGCCCGGGCGCGGCCGGCGGTGGGCCGCTGCCACGCCGGACGGAGTCCGGCGCAGCGAAGCCCGCGAGGCGCCCCCGCGCCGAGCGGGGCGAGCGGCGCGTCAGGAAGAGGCGACGTGTCGGCGGGCCCGCAGCGCCAGGCTCAGGGACAGCACCGTCTCCGGGTCGTCCAGGTCCGTGCCCAGCAGCTCCGAGATACGGGCCAGCCGGTTGTACAGGGTCTGCCGGTTCAGGTGGAGCTCGCGGGCCGTCTCCGCCTTGCGGCCCGCGTGGGCCAGGTACGTCTCCAGGGTGGGCAGGAGCGGTGGCCTGGAGGTCAGGTCGTGGGTGCGCAGCGCCCCGATCGCCCGCTCCACGAACGCGGCCAGGTCCGGCTGTTCCCGCAGCCGCCACAACAGCAGGTCGATGTCCAGGCGCCGCGCGTCGTACCAGGGCCTGGCGGGCAGGCCCTGCGCCGCCGTCGCGGTCTCGGCCGCGTGCCGCAGCCCCGCGGAGGCCGCCGCCCAGCCGCCCGCGACCCCGACGACCACGGCGGGCGGGGCGCCCGCCCGGTCCAGACCGGCCCGCTCCACCCCGGCCCGCAGCGCCACCGCGACCCGGTCGGCGACGGACGTACGCTCCGACTCGGCCCGCAGGGACACCAGCAGCGGCACCCGCCCCTCCACGGGCCGCACGCCCAGCAGTACCGGGACCCCGACCGCCGAGAGCTCCTCCAGTACGGCGCGGGCCAGCACCGCCCAGTTCCCCGACGCGCCGAGGTCGGAGGCGAGCCGCATCACGATCGGCAGCAGCGGCCCGGCGCCCGGCTTGAAGCCCAGGACGCGCGCCTGCGCCGGGGCGTCTTCGGCGCTGATCCGGCCCTCCGCGAGGTCGGTCAGGAAGTCCCCGCGCCCGCGCGCCGCCAGCTCGTCCTCCTGGCGGGCCTGCATCAGGACCACCGCCAGCACCCCCGCGGTCCGCTCCGCCGCCATCCGGTGCACGGGCAGCAGCGGCGCCGTGACCCCGAGCAGGACCACGCGCGCCCGGACCGACCCGGTGCCGGGACCGCCGCCGGGCACGTCGACCACCAGGGCGTTCGCCGAGGGCTCGGCCTCCCGCTGGCCGCGCAGACCCTCCCAGACCTGGAGCGGATCGGCCGCGGCCTCGCCCGCCGCGCTGGCGGCCGCGTACAGCAGCTGTCCGTCGGGGGTCTCCAGGAACACCGGGTTCGCGGTGAAGTCGGCCAGGATGCGCAGCACCTGGGGGATCCCGCCGCCGCCCAGGAGCGCCTGCGTACACCGCCGGTGGACCTCCTCGGCCCGCTGGAGCAGCGCGTAGTGGCCGTTGACGATCTCGGTGTGGACCTCCTCCGTCACCGTCACGAAGGGCACCTCGCGGTGCAGCTGGACCAGCGGCAGCCCGGCGGCGCGGGCCGTCTCCACGATCGTGGCGGGCAGCTTGCTGAAGCGCGGGCCCAGCTCGACGACGAGGGCGGCGATGCCCCGGTCGGCGAGGCGGCGTACGAACGCGCGCTGGTCGCTCGGCCGGGTGCCCAGCCCGAGCCCCGTGGTCAGCAGCAGCTCACCGCCCTTGAGCAGGGAGGCGATGTTGGGCACCTCGCCCGCGTGCACCCAGCGCACGGTCCGGCCGAGCCGGTCCGCGCCCGCCATGACCTCGGGCAGCCCGCTGCGCAATCCCGGCAGCTCCAGTGCCCGCTGAACGGTGATCCCGCCCTGGTTGTCCATATCGCGGGACGCTATCAGGGGTCCGCGGCGCCGTGATCAGGCCGGTTTGATGTTGTGGTTGAAGCGGAAGACGTTGTCGGGGTCGTACTGCCTCTTCACGGCCGCGAGGCGCCGCAGGTTCTCGGCGCCGAGCCCGGCGGCGACCCGCTCGGGGCCCTCGTCGCCGGTGAAGTTGAGGTACACGGCGCCCGTGCTCCACGGCTCGACGTCCGCCCGTACGTCCTTGACCCACTGCCGGCAGCGGTCGTCGTCGGCCGGGTCCTCCCAGACGGCGAAGGGGTGCACCGCCCAGAGCGCGTCCCGGTACGGCACGGGGTACTCCGTCGGGCCGTCGGCGATCGCCCCGCCCAGCGGGAACAGCACGTGCTGGGTGGGAGTGGGCACCGGCATCGAGGCGGCGCGGGCGCAGAAGGCGTCGAGCAGCTCGTCCGGGGCCCCGGTCAGATACTCCGCGGACCAGTAGTTGCGCAGGCCCGGCGGGTCGTCGAGCATGCACTGGAAGTCGGCGTACTCCATGGCCGTGACCAGCTCCGCCACGTGCGGGATCGACAGCAGGGGCTGGGCCACCTTGCGCATCTCCTCCTCGGTGCCGGCGTACGTCACCAGCGCGCCGCTCAGCAGGGTGCCGACCAGCTCGGGCGGTACGAAGGGGGCGGGCGGCCCGGTCATGTAGATCAGCCCGCCACCGGCCTCGGGCGGAGCCGCCTCCATCACGTCGCGGTAGACGCGGGTCATCTCCGGGCCGGACTCCGGCGGGTACAGCAGCAGGGCGATCGCGAACGCGGGCAGCGGGTGGGCGCGCAGGGTCAGGGCGGTGGCGACGCCGAAGTTCCCGCCGCCGCCGTGCAGGGCCCAGAACAGCTCCGGGTTGTCCTGGGCGGTCGCCGTCAGGGTCTCGCCCTCGGCGGTCACCAGGTCCACGCCGATGAGGTTGTCCGCGCACAGGCCGAAGGCGCGGTCCAGCCAGCCGGAGCCACCGCCGAGGACGAGGCCGCCGACGCCGGTGGTGGAGACACGGCCACCGGTGGTGGCCAGGGCGTGCGGGGCGCACGCCCGGTCGAGGTCGCTCATCACGGCGCCGCCGCCGACCCGGACGGCCTTGGCGGCGGGATGGACGGTCACCTCGTTCATCCGGCGCAGGTCGACGACGAGCGCGCCGTCGCCGAGGGCGTTGCCCGCGACGCTGTGGCCGCCGCCGCGGACGGCGACGTGCAGGTCCAGTTCGCGGGCGAAGCGGACCGCGGTGACGACGTCGGCCTCGCTCTCGCACTGTGCGATGGCTGCGGGGCGGCGGTCGATCATGCCGTTGAACACGGTGCGGGCGTCGTCGTAACCCGGGTCCCCCGGGGCGAAGACCTCACCGGACAGATCCTCGCGGAGCACGGCGAGAGCCGTGCCCGCCTTCGAGAGGGGAGCCATGGCCGCCCCCTTCCACGGAGGGGCACCGGACCCTCCCAGCGTAGGTTCCCCCACCCCCGCCCGCGCCCCGAACCCCCGGCCTCCGGCGACCACCCCCGGCCCCGCCGGCGCTCGAGGCGCGCGCGCCGCCGATCCGGCCCCGGGCCGGCCACATGCAGCCTCGCCGGCGTTCGAGGCGCGGGGTCCGGGGCGGAGCCCAGGGCCTGTCGGCGAGGCACCGTTCGCCTCCGGCGGCGCCTCAAACGCCGGCGAGGCTGAAATCAGCCTCCGTACGCTCCGCTCGCCGTCAGGCGGAGGGCGGTGTCGATCAGGGGGACGTGGCTGAAGGCCTGGGGGAAGTTGCCCACCTGGCGCTGGAGCTTCGGGTCCCATTCCTCCGCCAGCAGACCGAGGTCGTTGCGCAGCGACAGGAGCTTCTCGAAGAGGCGACGGGCCTCGTCCACGCGGCCGATCATCGCCAGGTCGTCGGCCATCCAGAACGAACACGCCAGGAACGCGCCCTCGTCCCCCTCCAGGCCGTCCACGCCCGCCTCCTCACCGGCCGTCGGGTAGCGCAGGATGAAGCCGTCCGGGGTGGACAGCTCGCGCTGGATCGCCTCGATCGTCCCGATGACCCGCTTGTCGTCCGGTGGCAGGAAGCCCATCTGCGGGATGAGCAGCAGGGAGGCGTCCAGCTCCTTCGACCCGTACGACTGGGTGAAGGTGTTGCGCTCCTTGTCGTAGCCCTTCTCGCACACGTCCTGGTGGATCTCGTCGCGCAGCTCGCGCCACCGCTCCAGCGGCCCGTCCGCGTCGCCGCTCTCGATCAGCTTGATCGTGCGGTCGACGGCCACCCACGCCATCACCTTCGAGTGCACGAAGTGGCGGCGCGGGCCGCGCACCTCCCAGATGCCCTCGTCCGGCTCGTTCCAGTGGGTTTCCAGGTAGCGGATCAGTTTGAGCTGGAGCAGCGATGCGTAGTCGTTGCGCGCCAGCCCGGTCATGTGGCCCAGGTGCAGGGCCTCGGTGACCTCGCCGTACACGTCGAGCTGGAGCTGGTGGGCCGCGCCGTTGCCGACGCGCACGGGCGTGGAGTTCTCGTACCCCGGCAGCCAGTCCAGCTCGGTCTCGCCGAGCTCCCGCTCGCCCGCGATCCCGTACATGATCTGCAGGTTCTCCGGGTCGCCCGCCACCGCCCGCAGCAGCCACTCGCGCCAGGCGGCGGCTTCCGCGCGGTAGCCGGTGCGCAGCAGCGAGGAGAGGGTGATCGCGGCGTCGCGCAGCCAGGTGTAGCGGTAGTCCCAGTTCCGGACGCCGCCGATCTCCTCCGGCAGGGAGGTGGTCGGCGCGGCCACGATGCCGCCCGTGGGCCCGTAGGTCAGCGCCTTGAGGGTGATCAGGGAGCGGATGACGGCCTCCCGGTAGGGGCCGTGGTACGTGCACTGCTCGACCCACTCGCGCCAGAACCCGGTGGTGGCCTCCAGCGCGGACTCGGCGTCGGGCGCCTCCGGGGGCTCCTTGTGCGAGGGCTGCCAGCTGATGCAGAAGGCGATCCGCTCGCCGGGGGCCACGGTGAAGTCGGAGTACGTGGTGAGGTCCTTGCCGTACGTCTCCGCGTCCGTGTCCAGCCAGACCGAGTCCGGGCCGGCGACGGCGACCGTACGGGCGTCCACCTTGTGCACCCACGGCACCACGCGGCCGTAGCTGAAGCGCATCCGCAGCGCGGAACGCATCGGCACCCGGCCGCTGACGCCCTCGACGATCCGGACCAGCTGCGGGGCGTGGTCCTCGCGCGGCGGCATGAAGTCGGTCACGCGGACCGTGCCGCGCGGGGTGTCCCACTCCGACTCCAGGACCAGCGAGTCGCCGTCGTAGCGGCGCCGGTCGGCCCGGGGCGCCGCGGTGCCCGGCGCGAAGGCCGGGCCGATGCGCCAGAAGCCGTGGTCCTCGGTCCCCAGGAGAGCCGCGAAGACGGCATGGGAATCGAAACGTGGCAGACACAACCAGTCCACCGAGCCGTCCCGGCAGACCAGTGCGGCGGTCTGCATGTCCCCGATCAGTGCGTAATCCTCGATGCGCCCGGACACGTTGGATCTCCAGTCGAACGGCCACGTCCGCCCCGAAGGGCGCTTGCGTTGTGCGATTCCCGCGATTCCCGCTGAGTGATATCCGAGCAGGATATGACGGCACCCTAGTGATCTCCTTAAGTCTTGGAAGAATATGCCTGAGCCAAACGGGTGACGGGTGTTGGTGGTGCCAATGGGCACAGGGGTGGTCACGGGGAGTGTGCGGCGGGCCCGTCCGGAGCACGGTGCGCGCGTGGCCGGAGGCGGACTGTCCGGGTCGCTGATAGGCTGGTACCCCGTGGACCGGTGGTCTGCCTGTGCGAATCAGGAACCCCGAAACCGCAGCTTCGACGCCCCCGGATACTCCTTCACGGACCCGGGGAAGGTGTCGGACTCACTCACCTCGCGACCACGGGAGCCCCCTCTTGGCGACGCCGCCCGCTGCTTTTCGAAACAGCACAGCCATGACGACCAAGCACATCTTCGTCACCGGGGGTGTCGCTTCGTCCCTCGGCAAGGGTCTGACGGCCTCCAGCCTGGGTGCGCTGCTGAAGGCGCGGGGCCTGCGGGTCACGATGCAGAAGCTCGACCCCTACCTCAACGTCGACCCCGGCACGATGAACCCGTTCCAGCACGGTGAGGTGTTCGTCACCAACGACGGCGCCGAGACCGACCTGGACATCGGCCACTACGAGCGCTTCCTCGACGTCGACCTCGACGGCTCGGCCAACGTCACCACCGGCCAGGTCTACTCGCAGGTCATCGCCAAGGAGCGGCGCGGCGAGTACCTCGGCGACACCGTGCAGGTCATCCCGCACATCACCAACGAGATCAAGCACCGCATCCGGCGGATGGCGACCGACGACGTCGACGTCGTCATCACCGAGGTCGGCGGCACGGTCGGCGACATCGAGTCGCTGCCGTTCCTGGAGACCGTCCGTCAGGTCCGCCACGAGGTCGGCCGCGACAACGTCTTCGTCGTGCACATCTCGCTGCTGCCCTACATCGGTCCCTCGGGCGAGCTGAAGACCAAGCCGACCCAGCACTCGGTCGCGGCCCTGCGCAACATCGGCATCCAGCCCGACGCGATCGTGCTGCGCGCCGACCGCGAGGTCCCGACCTCCATCAAGCGCAAGATCTCGCTGATGTGCGACGTCGACGAGGCCGCGGTGGTCGCCGCGATCGACGCCAAGTCGATCTACGACATCCCGAAGGTCCTGCACACCGAGGGCCTGGACGCCTACGTCGTGCGCAAGCTCGACCTGCCGTTCCGCGACGTGGACTGGAGGGTCTGGGAGGACCTGCTGGACCGGGTCCACAACCCCGACCACGAGGTCAAGGTCGCGCTCGTCGGCAAGTACATCGACCTGCCCGACGCCTACCTGTCGGTGACCGAGGCGCTGCGCGCCGGCGGCTTCGCCAACAAGGCCCGGGTCCAGATCAAGTGGGTCACCTCCGACGACTGCAAGACCCCGGCGGGTGCCGCCGCGGTGCTCGGCGACGTCGACGCGATCTGCGTGCCCGGCGGCTTCGGCGACCGCGGCGTCAACGGCAAGGTCGGCGCGATCACCTTCGCCCGCGAGAACAAGGTCCCGCTGCTCGGCCTGTGCCTGGGTCTGCAGTGCGTGGTCATCGAGGCCGCGCGCAACCTGGCCGGCATCGAGGACGCGAACTCCACCGAGTTCGACGCCTCGACCCCGAACCCGGTGATCTCCACGATGGAGGAGCAGCTGGCCTTCGTCGAGGGCGCGGGCGACCTGGGCGGCACCATGCGCCTGGGCATGTACCCGGCGAAGCTCGCCGAGGGCTCGATCGTGCGCGAGGTCTACGATGACCTGCCGTACGTCGAGGAGCGCCACCGTCACCGCTACGAGGTGAACAACGCCTACCGCGGCGAGCTGGAGAAGAAGGCGGGCCTCGTCTTCTCGGGCACCTCCCCGGACAACAAGCTCGTCGAGTACGTCGAGTACCCGCGCGAGGTGCACCCCTACCTGGTGGCCACCCAGGCCCACCCGGAGCTGCGCTCGCGTCCGACCCGCCCGCACCCGCTCTTCGCGGGACTGGTCAAGGCCGCCGTGGCGCGCCAGCAGGGCAAGTAAGCGCGAGGTCGACCGCCTGACGGTCGATAACGTAGGCAGCCGGGGTACGGGATCGTGCCCCGGCTGTCGCGTTTCCCGGGAGGGTATGGCCATGGGCATCACGGACACGGCGGAGTCGTGGGAGGTCGTCGCCGCGCGCACCCCGTTCGAGGGCGCGAAGACGGCGGTCCGGTCGGACCAGGTCCGGATGCCGGACGGGGCCGTCGTGCGGCGCGACTACCAGGTGCACCCGGGGTCGGTGTGCGTGCTGGCGCTGGACGAGGAGGAGCGGGTGCTGGTGCTGCGCCAGTACCGGCATCCGGTGCGGCACCGGCTGTGGGAGCTGCCGGCCGGGCTGCTGGACGTGCCGGGGGAGAACCCGCTGCACGCGGCGCAGCGGGAGCTGTACGAGGAGGCGTACGTCAAGGCGGAGTCGTGGTGGGTGCTGGCCGACTTCTTCGCCTCGCCGGGGGGATCGGACGAGGCGATCCGGATCTTCCTGGCGCGGGATCTCGCGGAGGCGGAGGGGGAGCGGTACGCCGTCTCGGAGGAGGAGGCGGACATGGAGCTGGAGCGGGTGCCGGTGGGGGAGCTGGTGCGGGGGGTGTTGGCGGGGGAGCTTTCCAACCCCGGGCTGGTGACGGGGGTGCTGGCGCTGGCCGCCGCGCTGGCGGGGGGTGGCGTGGAGTCCCTGCGGCCCGCCGATGCCCCTTGGCCGGCCCGGCCGTACGCGCCGTAAGGCGGCCCGCCGCTGCCGCTGCCGCTGCCGCTGCCGCAGCCCGTGGCCGGGGCTGCCGTGGGCCGGGCGCTGCCTCGTGGTGCCTCCGGCGGCGCCTCAATCGCCGGCGGGGCTGGATGTGCGTGCCGCATCGCTGCCTTTCAGCCTCGCCGGCGTGTGAGGCGCCGCCGGAGGCCGCACCGGGGCTCGGCTCGGCCGCTCGGCTCGAGGGCAGCTCAGCCTCGCCGGCGATTGAGGCGCCGCCGGAGGCGTTCCCCGGGAGGGTGGTGTGACCATCCGCTGATCCGATTGGGGGATTTGTCCGCCGCGCTCGCCACGGATCGTCGCTCTGCGTGAACTACTCTCGGGATCCCCGAGCGCAGGGAGAGGAGCGGATCCGTGACGGATTTCGTCGGGCGGAGGCGCGAGCTCAAGGAGCTGCGCGAGGACATCGCCCGGACCGGGCTCGACACCCTCTCCGGCCGCAAGGCCAAGGCGCCCCGCGCGCGGGTGCTGCTCGTCGCCGGGCGCCCCGGATCGGGGCGGACCGCGCTCGCCGAGGCCTGTGTGCGCGAGGTGGCGGACGAGTACCCCGACGGGGTGCTCCGGACCCGCCTCACCGCCCCCGGCGGCGAGCCCGTCGCCACCGAACGGGTCGTCAGGGGTCTGCTGGAGGCGCTCGGCCAAGCCACCCCGCCCGGCGCCGCCGAGGACGAGCTGAGTTCCGCCCTGCGCGAGGCACTCGCCGGCCGCCGGGCCATCCTCCTCGTCGACGACGCCGCCGACCCGCACCAGGTCGACGCCCTGCTGCCGGACACCCCCGAGTGCCTGGTCGTGGTGACCGCCGAGGGCCCCCTCACGGGGATCCCGGACGTCCGCCCCTGCACCCTGGGCCCGCTCGACACCCCTTCCGCCGTCGAACTGCTCGCCCAGCGCATGGGCGCCACCCGCGTCACCGCCGACCCCCGCGCCGCCGAGGCGCTCGCCGAGGCCTGCGGGGGCCAGCCCGCCGCGCTGGCCCTGGCCGGGGGCTACCTCGCCGCCCACCCCAAGGCCGCCGTCGCGGACGTGGCCAAGCAGCTCCACGACATGCCCGCCCAGGCCGCCGGACCGCTGGCCCGCGCCTTCCGGCTGGTCTACGAATCCCTCCCGCAGCCCGCCCAGCGCAGCCTGCGGCTGCTCCCGCTCGTCCCGGCCGGCGTGGTCGACTCGCACACCGCCTCCGCCCTGGCCGGCTGCTCCGTCGCCGCGGCCCAGTCCACGCTGGAGGACTTCGCCGGGCTGGCGCTGCTGCGCCCGGCGGCCGACGGCCAGTACCTGGTGCCCGGCTGCCTGGCCCCGCTGCTCCAGGCCCTCCTGGAGGCCAAGGAACGTACGGCCGAGGTGCAGCTGGCCCGGGCCCGGATGCTGGAGCGCACGGTCCGGCTGCTGCACTCCTGCCGGGCCATGACCGAGGAGGACGAGGACGTCGTGCGCGAGCAGCTCGACGGCCTCCCGCGCACCCTGCGCTTCCCGGACCGCAGGGCCGCCGCCCGCTGGCTGGACGGCCGGCTGCCCGTGCTGTCCGCCGCGGCCGCGCTGGCGGTCGCGGACGGCGAGCTGGACACCCTGGCCCGCCGCCTGGTCGCCGGGCTCGTCCGGGCGCTGGCCGACCACCGCGGTACCGCGGCGGCCGCCCCCGAGCTGTACGGGCTGCACCGCCTCGTGCTGGACGTCGCCGAGCGCCGCGGGCTCCACCGCGAGCAGGCCGCGGCCCTGCTGAACCTCGCCGACCTGGACGCCGAAACCGGACGTACGCAGGAGGCCCTGGAGCGCTACCGGGCCGCGCTGGACGCGGGACGGGCGGCGAATGACCCGTACGCGACCGGCCGCGCGATGGAATCCGTAGGCGGCGCGTACCAGGAGCTGGGGGACTGGCACCGGGCCGCCGACTGGTTCGGTCGAGCGCTGTCCCAGGCCCTCGCGAGGGGGGAGCGAGCGGACGAGGCGAGGCTGTACGGGCGGCTCGGCAACGTGCACACCTACGCGGGCCGCTACGGGGACGCGCTGCGCAGCTGGCGGGCGGCCTCGGCGGGCTACCGCAAGCTGGCCGATGTACCGGGCCAGGCAAAGGCGTTGAGCGAGATGGCACGGGTGCGCGAATACGCCGGGCGGCCGGAGGAATCGCTGCACACCTGCCGCGAGGCGGTGGAGCTGGCGCGCAAGGCCGGTGACCTGCGTCTGCAGGCCGCGCTGCAGGTGCGCCTGGCCGACACGCTGGACCGGCTCGGCGACCCCGCGGCCGCCAGGCTGCACCGGGCCGCGGCCGACAGATTGCTGGGAGATGACCCCGCAGCCTGCGAAATCCGTAGTGCTTCCGACTGAAGTTATTCGTTTGCAAGGCTAGACAGCGACTCATCCTTCATTAGACTGGGTTCACCGCGGCATCCCGTGGTGCATCCCGTTGCGCGTTCTTGTGGGCGGGTATGTATGGAAGTACCCCGTAATTTCCCCTGAGCCAAGGACCGTGATCGACGATGAAGGTCGGCATCCCCCGCGAGGTCAAGAACAACGAGTTCCGGGTCGCCATCACGCCCGCCGGCGTGCATGAGCTGGTCCGTAACGGCCACCAGGTCTTCGTCGAGCAGAACGCCGGTGTCGGCTCCTCGATCACGGACGCCGAGTACGTCTCGGCCGGCGCCGAGATCCTCGGCACCGCCGACGAGGTCTGGGCCACCGCCGACCTGCTGCTGAAGGTCAAGGAGCCCATCGCGGAGGAGTACCACCGCCTCCGCAAGGACCAGACCCTCTTCACGTACCTGCACCTCGCCGCCTCCCGCGAGTGCACGGACGCGCTCCTGGAGTCCGGCACCACCGCCATCGCGTACGAGACGGTCGAGCTCGCCAACCGCGCGCTCCCGCTGCTCGCCCCGATGTCCGAGGTCGCGGGCCGGCTGGCCCCGCAGGTCGGCGCCTACCACCTGATGCGCTCGGTCGGCGGCCGCGGCATCCTCCCCGGCGGCGTCCCCGGCACCCAGGCCGCGAAGGCGGTCGTCATCGGCGGCGGCGTCTCCGGCTGGAACGCCGCGCAGATCGCCATCGGTATGGGCTTCCACGTGACCCTGCTCGACCGCGACATCAACAAGCTGCGCGAGGCCGACAAGATCTTCGGCACGAAGATCCAGACGATCGTCTCCAACGCCTTCGAGCTGGAGAAGGCCGTCCTCGAGGCCGACCTCGTCATCGGCGCGGTGCTCATCCCGGGTGCGAAGGCCCCGAAGCTGGTCACCAACGAGCTGGTGTCCCGGATGAAGCCCGGAAGTGTCCTTGTCGACATTGCGATCGACCAGGGCGGCTGCTTCGAGGACTCCCGTCCGACCACCCACGCCGAGCCGACCTTCGAGGTCCACAACTCGGTCTTCTACTGCGTCGCCAACATGCCGGGCGCGGTGCCGAACACCTCCACCTACGCCCTCACCAACGCCACGCTGCCGTACATCGTGTCGCTGGCGAACAACGGCTGGGTCGAGGCGCTGCGCCGCGACGCCGCGCTCGCGCTGGGTCTCAACACCCATGACGGGCAGGTCGTTTACGGCCCGGTCGCCGAGGCCCACGGCCTGCCGACCCTCGAGCTGAGCACGCTCCTCGGCTGATCCGAAAACGCGCGGTCGGCATCGGTCGACGGCTTTGTCGTCAACGACTGACGTCAATCTCACGTATCCGGCCGGACCTTGTCAGCAAGGTCCGGCCGGAGGCGTTTCGGGGCGCTCGCGGACCCCGCTCAACTCGCCTCGAACGTAACCCTTTAACCGATTCGCGCACCCGTGAAACTTCGCAGTGACAGCTCGTACGCCCTTGACAGAGTGGTGTTCGGTTGCCGACACAACGCGGCGGGTCCGGCGGATTGTGTTGCTGCGGAGCGGTGACACGCCATAGAGTCGCCAACCGTCGGCATGGTGCCACGCTGACCTATCGATAAGTGTCCTGGTCACGTCCAAGGAGGTAAGACGACTTGTGAATGAGTCGACATTTGCTCCTGGAGGTGGTCAAGCAGGGATGCCTGCGCGGGGCCAGGGTCCGGTCGGACTCGAGGCTGTCGGCTCCGTCGCGGTACGTACCTTCGCAAACCACCAGCACCTGACGACGCCCCAAAAGAGCATGGACGGCCTAGACGTGAACTCCAGGGCCGGCGACCTGAGCGGCGAAAAGCCCACTGGTTTCGCCGACTACGACGTGGTGCCCGAAGGGCACTTCTACGACCCCGACGCCGAGTACGAGCCCGACCCCGAGTACGCGGCCACTCTCGCGCCCGACGCTGCCCGCCAGCGCCGGGAGCGGATCGGCCCGACCGGACGGCCGCTGCCGTACTTCCCGATCCCGGGTCCGCTGACCGACCACGGTCCGGCGAAGATCATCGCGATGTGCAACCAGAAGGGCGGCGTGGGCAAGACCACGTCGACCATCAACCTGGGTGCCGCCCTCGCCGAGTACGGGCGCCGCGTGCTGCTCGTCGACTTCGACCCGCAGGGCGCGCTGTCCGTGGGCCTCGGCGTGAACCCGATGGAACTCGACCTGACGGTCTACAACCTGCTCATGGAGCGGGGGATGTCGGCCGACGAGGTGCTGCTCAAGACGGCGGTCCCGAACATGGACCTGCTGCCGAGCAACATCGACCTGTCCGCTGCCGAGGTGCAGTTGGTCAGCGAGGTCGCGCGCGAGTCGACGCTCCAGCGGGCGCTCAAGCCGCTGATGGCCGACTACGACTACATCGTGATCGACTGTCAGCCCTCGCTCGGTCTGCTGACCGTGAACGCCCTGACGGCGGCTCACAAGGTCATCGTCCCGCTGGAGTGCGAGTTCTTCGCGCTGCGCGGCGTGGCGCTGCTGACCGAGACCATCGAGAAGGTGCAGGAGCGGCTCAACCCGGAGCTGGAGCTCGACGGGATCCTCGCCACGATGTACGACTCCCGCACGGTGCACAGCCGCGAGGTGCTGGCGCGGGTCGTCGAGGCCTTCGACGACCACGTCTACCACACGGTCATCGGCCGTACGGTGCGCTTCCCGGAGACCACGGTCGCCGGTGAGCCGATCACCACCTACGCCTCCAACTCCGTCGGCGCCGCCGCCTACCGCCAGCTGGCCAGGGAGGTGCTCGCCCGGTGTCCCGCCGAGTGAGTCTGCCCGGAGCCGACGAACTGTTCCGTACGACCGGAGGGATGGCCCTCCAGTCGTCCTCGCCGCGCCGCTCGGGCGAGGACGCGGCCTCGGCCGCGGGCGGTACGTCGGCCCGGTCGGAGCACACCGCCACCGCGCCGGAGGCGGGGGCGGAGGGGCGCGGCCGGGAGGCGGCCCCCGCTGTGGGCGCTCCGCGCAGGCCGCAGGAAGGTTCTGTCAGCTCCGCGAACGGCGGCGGTGGCGAGCAGCGGCGGGGCAAGGGCCGCGGGGCGAACCGGCGGCCGAGCGGGCGTGAGCGGCACGACGAGAAGATCACGGTCTACGTCTCCGCCGAGGAACTGATGGACCTGGAGCACGCGCGGCTGGTGCTGCGCGGCGAGCACGGGCTCGCGGTGGACCGCGGGCGGATCGTGCGGGAGGCCGTGGCGGTCGTCCTGGCCGACCTGGAGTCCCGCGGGGACGCGAGCATCCTGGTCCGCCGCCTGCGCGGCCGCTGACCCGCCGCACGTACGCCACGTCCCGGCCCGCCGGGGCGCAGGCGGCACCATGGGGGAGGCCGCAGCGGCCGTTCTCCCTTCCGTACCCCCTGGACCGCGATGTCTCCCTCGACCGCCGACCCCGGCCGTCCCGCCCGCCGCAGCCTGGGCCGTGGCCCCGGCCGCACCGCTCCCGAACCGCCAGGAGACGCCCTGGAGGGCGTCGCAGGGCCCGCGGGGCCTCCGGCGGCCTCGGGGGAGCCTGAGCCGCCGGAAGGGCCTGAGGGGGCCGCTGAGGGCGTTTGTGTGCCGCCCGGGACGCCCGGCACGGGGGCGGCGCCGCCCGCGGGGCCGGGTGACGGGCGCTTCACGCTGCGCCTGACCAACTTCGAAGGCCCCTTCGACCTGCTGCTCCAGCTGATCTCGCGGCACAAGCTCGACGTCACCGAGGTCGCCCTCTCCCAGGTCACCGTCGAGTTCATGGCGCACATCCGCGCCATGGGACCCGACGGGGACCTCGACCAGACCACCGAGTTCCTCGTGGTCGCCGCCACCCTCCTCGACCTCAAGGCCGCCCGGCTGCTGCCGGTCGCCGAGGTGGAGGACGAGGCCGACCTGGCGCTGCTGGAGGCCCGGGACCTGCTCTTCGCGCGCCTGCTGCAGTACCGCGCGTACAAACGCATCGCCGCGATCTTCGAGGAGCGGGCCGACGCCGAGGGCGGGCGCCGCCCCCGCACCGTCGGGCTGGAGCCGCACCTCGCCGAGCTGCTGCCCGAGGTGGTCATCGGCATCGGCCCCGAGGGCTTCGCCCGGATCGCCGTCAACGCCATGCAGCCCCGGGCGAAGCCCGAGGTGTACGTCGACCACATCCACGCGCCGCTCGTCAGCGTCCGGGAGCAGGCCGAGGTCGTCGTACGGATCCTGCGGGCCCGCGGCGAGGCCACCTTCCAGGAGCTGACCGAGGACACCGCCGACACCCTCACCGTGGTGGCGCGGTTCCTGGCGCTGCTGGAGCTGTACCGCGAGAAGGTGGTGGTGCTGGACCAGGAGGAGGCCCTGCGGACGCTGACCGTCCGCTGGAGCGGCGGCGAGGGCGGCACGGAGGCCGCCGCGGCCGTCAGTGACGAGTTCGACCGGATCGGGGAAGGCGCGCGGGATGAGTGACGTGGGAGAGCTGGCGCTGGGGCCCGCGCTGGAGGCCGTACTCATGGTCGTCGACGAGCCCGCGACCGAGGCGCACCTGGCCAAGGTGCTGGAGCGGACCCCGCGGGAGGTGGCGGTGGCCCTGCGCGAGCTGGCCGACGAGTACACCCGCCAGGGCCGCGGATTCGAGCTGCGGCTGATCGCCGGGGGCTGGCGGTTCTACAGCCGGCCGCAGTACGCGGCGGCCGTGGAGGGCTTCGTCCTGGACGGCCAGCAGGCCCGTCTCACGCAGGCCGCGCTGGAGACGCTGGCCGTCGTCGCCTACCGCCAGCCGGTGAGCCGCTCGCGGGTCTCGGCGGTGCGCGGAGTCAACTGCGACGGGGTCATGAGGACCCTCCTGCAGCGCGGTCTGGTGGCCGAGGCGGGGACGGAACCCGAAACAGGTGCGATCCTGTACAGGACGACGAACTACTTTCTGGAGCGGATGGGCCTGCGCGGCCTGGACGAGCTCCCGGAGCTCGCGCCCTTCCTCCCCGAGGCGGACGCGATCGAAGCCGAGACGCTGGAGGGTGTGCCGTCGTTCGATCCGGACGCACCGTATGCGCCGGATACTCATGAATGACGACAAGACGACGGAACTTTGATGCGAAGCAGCGGTAACGGCAACGGCGGCGGTAACAGGAACAGCGGCGGCGGTGGAGGCGGACGCGGCGGCTCCTCGGGCGGCGGCTACCAGGGCGGCGGCTCCCGCGGGGGCTCGTCCGGCGGCTCGCGCGGCGGCTCCTCCGGCGGCGGGTCCCGTGGAGGGTCCTCCGGCGGCGGCTACCAGGGCGGCGGCAACTCCCGGGGTGGTTCCTCCTCCGGTGGCGGCTACCAGGGTGGCGGCTCGCGCGGCGGTTCGTCCGGTGGCGGCTACCAGGGTGGCGGCTCCCGTGGCGGTTCGTCCGGTGGCGGCTACCAGGGTGGCGGCTCGCGCGGCGGTTCGTCGGGCGGCGGTTACCAGGGCGGCGGCTCGCGCGGCGGCTCGTCCGGTGGCGGCTACCAGGGCGGCGGCTCGCGCGGCGGCTCGTCCGGTGGCGGCTACCAGGGTGGCGGCAGCTCGGGCGGCTACCAGGGCGGCGGCTACCAGGGCGGTTCCGACTCCCGCGACCGTGACCAGGCGCCCGCGCCCCGGATCCGCAACCCCCGCCCCGAGGAGCGCCGCTACGACGTCGGCCCCGAGGGCGAGCGCAACGGCCGCGGCGGTGCCAAGGCGGGCGGCGGCGGTGCCCGCGGCGCGGCCGACGGCAACCGTGGCGGCGCGCGCGGCGCGGCGGCCCGCGGTGGCGCCAAGGGCGGCCCCAAGACCTCCCGGACCCCCGGCATCGGCGGAGCGGGCGGCCCGCGCAGCGGCCCCGGCAGCCGCAGCGGCCAGTCCAAGCCGCGCGAGCTGGAGGCGCGGATCGAGGAGCGCGTGCGCGACCGGTACGCCGACAAGCCCGTGATCAAGACCCCGAAGACCTTCCCGGGTGCCGAGGAGGAGGGCGAGCGCCTGCAGAAGGTGCTGGCCCGCGCGGGCATGGGTTCGCGCCGCGCGTGCGAGGAGCTGATCCAGCAGTCCCGCGTCGAGGTCAACGGCCAGATCGTGCTGGAGCAGGGCAAGCGCGTCCAGCCGTCGGACGAGATCAAGGTGGACGGCCTGACCGTCGCCACCCAGTCGTACCTGTTCTTCGCGCTGAACAAGCCCGCCGGCGTCGTCTCCACCATGGAGGACCCGGACGGCCGTCAGTGCCTCGGTGACTACGTCACCAACCGCGAGACGCGTCTCTTCCACGTCGGCCGGCTCGACACCGAGACCGAGGGCATCATCCTGCTCACCAACCACGGTGAGCTGGCCCACCGCCTCACGCACCCGAAGTACGGCGTGAAGAAGACGTACGTCGCGGCCATCACCGGCCCGCTGCCCCGCGAGATCGGCAAGCGCCTCAAGGACGGCATCGAGCTGGAGGACGGCTACGCCCGCGCCGACCACTTCCGCGTCGTCGACCAGCTCGGCAAGAACTACCTGGTCGAGGTGACCCTCCACGAGGGCCGCAAGCACATCGTCCGCCGCATGATGGCCGAGGCGGGCTTCCCCGTGGACAAGCTCGTGCGGACCGCCTTCGGTCCGATCGAGCTGGGCGACCAGAAGTCCGGCTGGCTGCGCCGCCTGACCAACACCGAGGTCGGCATGCTCATGCGCGAGGTCGGTCTGTAACCGGACCCGTCCTTCAGGAAAAGCCCGCGACGCCCAGGCGCCGCGGGCTTTTCCCTTGCCCGGCCGCGCGCGCGGCTTTATAGTCAGGATGACTATAAAGAGAGCGGGGGGTCCGTCATGAGCTGGACCGAGGTACTCGGCTTCGCCACCGGCGCCCTGTGCGTCTGGCTGGTGGCCCGGCAGCACGTCGCCAACTGGCCGATCGGCATCGCCAACAACATCTTCTTCATCGTGCTCTTCGCCCAGGCGGGCCTCTACGCCGACGCCGGGCTCCAGATCGTCTTCATCGCCCTCGCCGCCTACGGCTGGTGGTCCTGGACCCACGGGGGTGGACCAGGAACCGCCGGATCCCTGCCGGTGCGCCGCACCACGCGCGCCGAATGGGCCTGGCTGGCCGCGGCGGGGGCGGTGGGGACCCTCGGGCTCACCCTGCTGCTCGACCGGGTGAGCGATTCCACCGTCCCGTTCTGGGACGCGCTCACCACCGCCCTCTCGCTCATGGCCACCTACGGGCAGTGCCGCAAGCTCATCGAGTCCTGGTGGCTGTGGATCGCGGCCGACCTGGTCTACATCCCGCTGTACGCGTACAAGGGGCTGTGGCTGACCTCCGTCCTGTACGGCGGCTTCCTCGCCCTGTGCGTGGCGGGCCTGCTCGGCTGGCGCCGGACCCTGGCCGCGCCCGGCGCCCGCAGCGCGCCCACGGGAGCGACGGCATGACGGCGTACGCGGAACGCTCCGGGCGGCGCCACGGGCACGGCCTGGTGCTGGGGAAGTTCTATCCGCCGCACGCAGGGCACCACCACCTCGTACGGACCGCCCAGGACCAGTGCGAGCGGCTGACGGTCCTGGTCTGCGCGGCCTCCGTGGAATCGGTCCCGCTCGCCGACCGGGTCGCCTGGATGCGCGAGGCGCACCCGGAGGCGCGGGTCGTCGGCGCGGTGGACGACATCCCGGTCGACCTGTACGACCCGGCGGTGTGGGAGGCCCACATGGCCGTCTTCCGGGGCGCCGTCGGTGAGCCGGTGGACGCCGTCTTCACCTCCGAGGCGTACGGGGCCGAGCTGGCCCGGCGCTTCGGCGCCGAGGAGGTCTGCGTCGACCCCGCCCGCTCGCTCTTCCCGGTCTCCGGGACGGCCGTGCGCGCGGACCCCGTCGGCAGCTGGGGATTCCTCGGCCCGGGCGTCCGGGCGGCCCTCGCCCGCCGGGTCGTCGTCCTCGGCGCCGAGTCCACCGGCACCACCACCCTCTCCCGCGCGCTCGCCGCGCACTACCGGCGCCGGGGCGGGGTCTGGGCGGAGACCGGCTGGGTCGCCGAGTACGGGCGCGCCTACAGCGAGGAGAAGCTGGCGGCCCTGCGCGCCGTGGACCCGGCGGCCGGCTGGGCCGACGCGGAGTTCACCTCCGCCGAGTTCCCCCTGATCGCGCGCCGCCAGGACGCCGACGAGGAAGCGGCGGCCCGGCTCGGCTCGCCGGTGCTCTTCTGCGACACGGACTCCTTCGCCACCGGCATCTGGCACGAGCGCTACCTGGGCGCGCGCAGCCCGGAGGTCGAGGAGATCGCCGCCGCCGGGCCCCGGCGGGACCTGTACCTGCTCACCGACCACGAGGACGTCCCCTTCGAGGACGACGGGCTCCGCGACGAGCCGCGGCTGCGGCCCTGGATGACCGGCCGGTTCCACGAGGAACTCACCCGCACCGGCAGGCGTTTCCTCCTCGTGGGCGGGGACCGCGAGGAGCGGCTGGAGACGGCCGTCGCCGCGGTCGACGCGCTGCTCGCGGAGGGCCGGCACTTCGCGGACCCGCTGCCCGAGGCGGCCCCGGGGCCCGGACCGCTCGGTGGGACCGAGGCCGTCCCGGCGGCGCGCCGGTGAGCGCGCCGCGGCCCGAGGGGTACGACCCGGCGGCCTTCGAGCCGTTCGCCGTCACCGTCGACCTCGCCGTCTTCACCGTGCGGGACGGCGTCCTGCACGTCCTGCTGATCCGGCGCGGCCAGGAACCGTACGCCGGGGCCTGGGCGCTGCCCGGCGGGTTCGTGCTGCCCCGGGAGTCCGCCGAGGGCGCGGCCCGCCGCGAACTCGCCGAGGAGACCGGGCTGCCCGCCCCGGTGGTCGCGGACCTCCACCTGGAACAGCTGCGCACCTACAGCGAACCCGGCCGCGACCCCCGGATGCGGGTCGTCTCGGTCGCCTTCACCGCCCTCGTCCCGGACATGCCGGAACCGGCCCCGGCGGGCGGCGGGGACGCCGAGCAGGCGCGCTGGACACCGGTGGGACGGGCCCCGGACCTCGCCTTCGACCACGCGCTGATCCTGGCCGACGCGCGGGAGCGGATCGGCGGGAAGCTCGAGTACACCTGCCTGGCCACCGCGTTCTGCCCGCCCGAATTCACCCTCGGGGAACTCCAGGGCGTCTACGAGACCGTCTGGGACACCGCCCTGGACCGCCCCAACTTCCGCCGCAAGGTGCTCGCCACCCCCGGCTTCGTCGACGCGGTGCCGGGGGCCGCCCGGCTGACCGGCGGGCGCGGCAAACCGGCGGCGCTCTACCGGGCCGGTCCGGCGACCGCCCTCCACCCGCCCCTGCTCCGCCCCTCGGAAGGACACACACGATGAGCACGACCACCAAGCGGGCGGCGACGGGCGCCCTGATCGGCCTGGCCCTCGGCGACGCCCTGGGCTTCCCCACGGAGTTCAACGACATCCCGGGGATCCTCTCCAAGACCGGCCCCTGGCGGCAGATGGCGCTGCCGCGCCCGGCGATCGTCACCGACGACACCCAGATGACGCTGGCCCTGGCCCGCGGGATGCGGACCGCCGCCGAGAGCGGCCCGGTCGGCCCGCTGCGGCTCGCCCGCCCGGTCCGCGAGGAGTTCGTCGAATGGTGGCGCTCGCCCGAGAACAACCGCGCCCCGGGCCGCACCTGCATGGTCGCCTGCTCCCTGCTGAAGGACCCGGACCGCGACTGGCGCGACGCCAGCCAGATCGGCTCCAAGGGCTGCGGGGCGAACATGCGGGTGGCGCCGGTGGGGCTCGTACCGGACTGGACCGAGGAGGAACGGGCGGGCGCCGCCCAGCTCCAGTCGGCCCTCACCCACGGGCACCCGACGGGGCTCGCGGCCTCCGACCTCACCGCGCGGGCCGTGTACCTGCTGGCGCGGGGCACCGAGGTGACCGGCCTGATCGGGCAGCTGCGCTCCTACGCCCTGGACAACCGCACCCGCTACCACGAGCGCTGGCTCGGCGACCTGTGGCAGCGCACCGCGTCCGACGCCACCCCGGAGTCGTACATCGCGCGCGGCTGGGACGACTGCCTCGGCGTCCTGGACCGGCTCGCGGCCGCCCTGCGCGAGCCCTCCCCGGAGACGGACCCCTGCCTGGCCACCGGGGACGGCTGGATCGCCGAGGAAGCCCTGGCCACCGCCCTGCACTGCTTCCTGCTCTTCCCCGAGGACCCCCTGACCGCCCTGCGCCGGGCCGCCTGCACGCAGGGCGATTCCGACTCCATCGCCTGCCTGGCGGGCGCCTTCGCGGGTGCCCACCTCGGCGCGGACGCCTGGCCCCGCGACTGGGAGGGCCGCATCGAATACCGCGAGGAGCTCCTGTCCTTCGGCGCCCTCTGGGACGCGTGAGCGGTCCCCGCGGCCGCCGGGGTCAGCGGGCCGAGGCGCGACGGGTGCGGATCAGGAAGGCTTCGACGCGGGGGAGGTCCGGGTCCGGGGGGAGCGGGGTGGTGGAGAGGGCCGCGTCGGACTCCTCCGTCAGGCGGATCATGCGGGCCTGCACCTGCGGCCAGGGGACCTCGCCGCGCTTCACGGCGAGGAGGTCCGCGCGGTGGTCGCCCACGTCGATCGAGAGGCGGCCCGTGCGGAGCAGGTCACGGCAGGACGCCAGCAGGCGCAGCAGGTGCATGGCGTGCTTCCAGCGCGGGGCCCCGTGCAGGCGGACGTCGGCGTCGAGTTTGGCGCGCTGCGAGGCCGCATAGCGGGTGAAGGTGGTGTGGGCGCGCCGGGACAGGAACGCCCCGCGGAGCGAGAGCAGTTCCTCGCCCACCGGGGTCAGCCGTTCCACCAGCGGGGAGTGCAGGCACTCCAGGATGTTGGGGTTCGCGCGCAGGGCCAGTTCGCAGAAGCGTTCCAGCTCCCAGGAGAACTCCTCCTCCCGGGGCCCCTCCACATGGGTGGGCGGCTTCTCGAACCGCCAGAACAGCGGGGCGGGGGCGAGGTAGACACCGCGCCGGTCGGTGTCGCTCGCCTCCGTCGCCAGACCGAACGCCCGCGATCCCATCACGCACGAGTAGACCGTGTGGTCGCGCACCAGCGTCAGATCGTCTTCCATCGCCGCAGCGTAGGCGGCCGGCGGCCCGCCGCGCGAAGTGATTTCGGGGGAGGTGCGGCGGGCCGGACCGGGGAGATCGGCCGGGGAGATCAGGCCAGGGAGATCTCACCCGCCGGGGACACCGTGATCTTCTTCTCGGCCAGCGGGCGGGTGGCCGGGCCGTGCGCCACGGCGCCGTCCCCGACCTGGAACTTGCTGCCGTGGCACGGGCAGTCGATGGTCCCGGCCTCCACCTTGGTGACCAGGCAGCCCTGGTGGGTGCAGACCGCCGTGAAGCAGCGGTAGGAGCCGGCCGTGGGCTGGGTGACCACGAGCTTCTCGTCCTTGAGGATCGTGCCGCCGCCCACCGGTACGGCCGAGGTCTTCACCAGGGTCTTGCCGGTCGCCCCGCCGTCGGCCGGGGCCGAGGGCGCCGCGGGCGTGCCGACGGGCTCGCTCGGGGGCGTGCTGGGGGGCGTGGCGGCGCCGGAGCCGTTGGCCGGCTTCTCGTCACCGCCGCCGCACGCGGTGAGCGCGCCGCCCGCCAGGGCCACCGCCCCTGCCGCCAGTACCGTGCGCCGGGCGGTGCGCGTGGGCTCGCTCATGACATCTCCTTGCTGGGGTGACCGGTGGGGCAGCAGCATCCTGGCGGGTCGGAGGCCCCGTGAGAAGCCCGCCGCGCCGCCCGCCGCCCCGGCCGGCAGGTCCCGGGTCAGTGGCCGGGGGCGGGCGGAGCCAGTTCCGCCGGGCGCCCCGGTGTCCGTACGACCTCCCACACGCGGATCACGGCGTCCCGGTTCAACGGGCCGTGCACGTGCGGGTAGCGGGCGCCGGATTCACCCTCCCGGCGGACCGGCGAGGTCAGGGCCGCCTCGTCGAGTTCGAGCGCGAGCAGCGGCCCGGCCACCGCGCCGTAGTGCGCGTCCGCGATGGCGAGCGCGGTGGCCGCGTCCGCCGAACAGTGCACGAATCCCTCCGAGTCGAGCGAGGGCGGGGCGTACGGGCGGTCCGGCGCGGCGGACCAGTCGGCGAGGGCGACGATGTGGAAGATCATGCCGCCCGTTCTACCGCAGGACGCGGGGCCGGACGCCGCCCAGTGGCAGGCCTGTCCGGTTCGGGTGACATTGGCCGTGTCTCGACGCCGGGCGGGCCCAGTGCCGTGCGCCCCGGCTCCCTCTTCGAAAGGCATGACGATGGCGGGTAACGACCTCGGCGGTCTCCTCGGCGGTCTCCTCGGCGGCGGCGGGAGCGGCGGCCAGGGCGGCGGCGGTGCGGGCAACATCCTCGGCGCCCTGCTCGGCGCGCTCGGCGGCGGCGCGGGCGGCGCCGGCGGCGCGCAGGCGGCGGGCAACGGGAGCAACCCGCTCGGCGGCCTGCTGGAGATGCTGAAGAAGTCCGGCCTCGTCGACCAGGCCCAGTCCTGGGTCGGCACCGGCGAGAACCAGGCCGTCAGCGGCGCGGAGATCGCCAAGGCCCTGCCGGACGAGGCCCTGCAGCAGGCCGCCCAGCAGGCCGGCGTCAGCCCGCAGGAGGCGGCCGACCAGATCGCCCAGGCGCTGCCCCAGGCGGTCGACAAGCTGAGCCCCACCGGCTCACTGTCCTCCGGCTCGCTGGAGGACATCATCAAGCAGCAGAACCTCTGAGACACCGGCCGCCGCGGACCGGGGCCCGGCGGATCCGGTCCTGGGCCAGCAGCGGGTCCCAGGAGCGGTCCCAGATCAGCTTGATGACGTTCCAGCCGGCGCCGCGGAACTGCGACTCCAGCTCCTGGA
>NZ_JBEOXE010000073.1:0-38029 GCF_040296485.1 Streptomyces sp. NPDC002138
GGCTGCACACCTACAATCACCACCGCGGACACACCGCCCTCGCAGGCAAACCACCCGCCAGCCGCGTCCCCAACCTCACTGGGCAATACACCTAGGCCGTGGGGCGGCCGCGGCCGGCTACGCCGCCAAGGTGTGCGACAGGCGGGCCGTGACCCGGCGGCGCAGGGTCGCGGTGCCCGCCGCCGCGACCCGCCCGGCGGTCAGGGACAGGAACCACAGGGCGGCCGGGCCGAGGCCGGTGTAGAGGGTGACGCCCAGGGTGAGGCCGATGTCTTCCACCCGGCGCGGCCTGAGCCCGTACGGACCACCGCGCTCGCGCGGGCCGGGGCGGCCGATGAGGCTGGGACCGTGCCGACCAACGATCACGATTACCGCGACCTGAACCTGCGCGCCGTCTATGTCAACTGCACGCTCAAACGCTCGCCCGAGATCAGCAACACCGACGGTCTGATCGACAAGAGCCGCGCGGTGCTGGAGGCGAACGGCGTCACCACCGAGCTGATCCGCGCGGTCGACCACGACATCGCCACCGGGGTCTGGCCGGACATGACCGACCACGGCTGGGAGAGCGACGACTGGCCGGTCCTCTACTCGCAGGTCATGGCGGCGGACATCCTCGTCCTCGCGGGCCCGATCTGGCTCGGGGACAACAGCTCGGTGATGAAGCGGGTCATCGAGCGGCTCTACGCCTGCTCCTCCGTCCTGAACGAGGAGGGCCAGTACGCCTACTACGGCCGGGTCGGCGGCTGCCTGATCACCGGCAACGAGGACGGGGTCAAGCACTGCGCGATGAACGTCCTCTACAGCCTCCAGCACCTCGGTTACACCGTCCCGCCGCAGGCGGACGCGGGCTGGATCGGCGAGGCCGGTCCCGGGCCCTCCTACCTGGACCCGGGCTCCGGCGGCCCGGAGAACGACTTCACCAACCGCAACACCACCTTCATGTCCTGGAACCTGATGCACCTCGCGGCGCTGCTGCGGCGCGCCGGCGGCATCCCCGCGCACGGCAACCAGCGCTCGCGGTGGGACGCGGGCTGCCGCTTCGACTTCCCCAACCCCGAGCACCGCTGACGGCTCCCCCGGGACCCGCGCTTGCACCTCACGCGGCGTGAGGCAGCACAGTGAAGCGCGTACCCGAGAAGAGAAGGAGCGGAGGCGATGAGCTACTCCGTGGGACAGGTCGCCGGTTTCGCCCGCGTCACGGTGCGGACCCTGCACCACTACGACGAGATCGGGCTGCTCTCCCCGAGCAGCCGCAGCCACGCGGGCCACCGGCGCTACGACGACGGTGACCTCGACCGGCTGCAGCGGATCCTGTTCTACCGCGAGCTCGGCTTTCCGCTCGACGAGGTGGCGGCCCTGCTGGACGATCCGGGGACCGATCCGCAGGAGCACCTGCGCAGGCAGCACGCCCTGCTGTCGGACCGGATCGGCACCCTCCAGCGGATGGCCGCCGCCGTGGAGCGCGCGATGGAGGCACGCACGATGAGCATCAACCTGACCCCCGAGGAGAAGTTCGAGGTCTTCGGGGACTTCGACCCCGACGAGCACGCGGCGGAGGCCGAGGCGCGCTGGGGCGGCACGGACGCCTACCGGGAGTCCGTCCGGCGGGCCGCGACCAGCACCAAGGAGGACTGGCAGCGGATCATGGGCGCGGCCGAGGACATCAACCGGCGCCTGGCCGCGCTGCTGGAGGCGGGCGGCTCAGCGGAGTCCGCGCCGGCCATGGACCTGGCCGAGGAGCACCGCGGCTGGCTCGAGGCGAACTGCTACCCCTGCTCGTACGAGATGCACGTCGGCCTCGGTGAGATGTACGTGGCGGACGAGCGGTTCACGGCGTACTACGACGCGGTCCGTCCGGGTCTGGCGGTGTTCGTGCGCGACGCGATCATGGCGAACGCGGTCCGCAAGGCGTAGGGGCGGGGCCCGTGCCGCGGCCCCCACCGGGATCCGGAACCCGGTGGGGGCCGTGTGCGTTCATACTGGAAACCACTGCCATGTGCTCCGGCCCGGCGCAGGTCCTGCCCGAAACCCCCCGATCCAGGAGACTCCGGAACTCGTGAACATGCTCGCACTCGGCCCTGAGTGGATTTCTCCGGAGTATCTGATCGGGCAATTCGGCCTGATCGGCATCCTGGTCATCGTCTTCGCGGAATCGGGCCTCTTCGCGTTCCTGCCCGGCGACTCGCTGCTCTTCACGGCGGGCCTGTTCGTCGCGAGCGGCACCATCAAGGAGCCGCTGTGGCTGGTCTGCACCCTGATCGCGGCCGCCGCGGTCATCGGTGACCAGGTCGGTTACATGATCGGCAAGGTCTTCGGTCCGAAGCTGTTCAACAAGCCGAACTCGCGGCTCTTCAAACGCGAGAACCTCGACGCGGCGCAGGACTTCATGGTCAAGCACGGCCCCAAGGCCATCGTGCTCGCCCGCTTCGTGCCGATCATCCGCACCTTCGCGCCGATGGTCGCCGGCGCGACCGCGATGAAGTACCGCACCTTCCTGATGTTCAACATCATCGGCGGCGTGCTGTGGGGCGCGGGCGTCACGGTCCTGGGCTACCAGCTCGGCCAGTTCACGTTCATCAAGAACAACGTCGAGCCGATCTTCATCGGCATCGTGCTGATCTCCGTCATTCCGGTGATCTTCGAGGTGCTCAAGGGCCGCAAGGAGAAGAAGGCGAAGGCGCTCCAGGCTCCGGCGCCGCGCGCCGAGGGCCAGGACGGGCCGCCCCCGCCCGTACAGGGCCAGCGCGGGCGCCACGCCAAGCGCTGACGGCCGCACGGACGCTGACGGCCGCACGGACGCGCGAACGCCCCGGGAGAGCACCTCGTGCCCCCGGGGCGTTCGCGTGTCCGTCCGTACGGCCCTCAGAACCCCCGGGTCCGCTTGGCCGCGCGGCGCTTGGCGGCGCTCGCGGAGCCGGGGATCCGCATGAACAGCCGCGAGGCCTCCGAGCCCAGGTTGACCCCGATGGCGATGGCGAAGGCGATCGCGGCGGCGTTGGTCAGCGAGGCGAAGCCCATGTTGAGCCGGTTCTCGGCGATCAGGAGCAGCCCGTAGTACGTCGCCGAGCCCGGCAGCAGCGGTCCGATGGCCGCCGTCACGTAGGGCAGCGCGGAGGCGAAGCGGTAGCGCGAGAAGAGCTGTCCGAACAGGCCCACCAGCCCGGCCGCGATCGCCGTGGACGGTACGGGCGGGATCCCGCCCGCGTAGTGCAGGGCGCCGTACGTCGACCAGGCGACCGCGCCGTTCAGGGTCACGATCAGCACGGTGGAGCGTTCCTGCTGGAGCAGGATCGCGAAGGTGAAGACCAGCACCATCGAGGCCAGGATCTGGACGACCGGCCGCTGGCTGATCTGGAGGGCCTCCTCCGGATTGGGCGTGGCGCCCCACTGGAGGCCGATGTAGATCACCACCAGCACACCCATGATGATCCCGATGAAGAGGTACATGACCTCCAGCAGCCGGGCCGACGCGGTGATGTAGTAGCCGGTCAGGCCGTCCTGCACGGCCGCCACCAGGGCCCGCCCGGGCAGCAGCGCGAACAGCCCGCCGGTGATCACGGCCGAGGCGCGCACGTCGATGTGGGCGAGTTTGAGGGCCACCCCGAGCGCGGCGGGCGGCATCCCGGCCACCACGAACTGGTAGAACTCCGGCAGCCCGCGCCCGGCGCACAGCCAGGCGAGGCGGTCGCCGAGCACGGCCCCGATCGCGGCCGCGAAGAACACCACGACCCCACCGCCGACGAGCGTGGAGGCCGCCCCGGCGAGCAGCCCGGCGGCCAGGGTGAGCACCCAGCCGGGGTACGGGTGCCGGTTGCGCCGGATCTCGGCGAGGCGCCGGTAGGCCTCCTCCAGGGAGACCTCGATCTCGTGCGCGCTGATGTCGTCGACGAGCCGGAAGACGGCCGCCAGGCGGGTGTAGTCGGTGCCCCGGCGGCGTACGGTCCGGCTCGCGGTGACGGGATGGTCCACCAGGGAGGGCTGGTGGGTGATCGAGAGCATGGTGAAGGTGACGGTGGGCTCGCAGCGGTCCAGCCCGTAGGAGCGGGCCACGGCGAACATCGCGGCCTCGACGTCCTCGGCCCCCTCGCCGCCCGCGAGCAGCAGCTCGCCGATGCGCAGGGTGAGGTCGAGCACGCGGCCGACGGCGGGCCCGGAGTCCTCGCTCACGCGCTGTACGGCCTCGGGCACGGGGCGCTCGCCCACGGGCATGCGCAGCATGGTGCGCATCCGGTCCTGCCAGGGGGATTCCTTCATCCGGGAGACCGGGTACCCCTGGCCGGGGGTGTAGGCGGGCGGGGAGTGCCGGCCGCTGTAGGTGGCGGGCAGGGCGAAGGCGGAGCCCTCGGGTTCGGCCGGTACGGCGGCGACGCCCTCGGGGGCGGCGAACTCGGAGGTGGGCTGCTCGTCCTCGAAGATCCCGGAGTCGACGACGCCGGTGGGCTGGCTGAAGGCGCTGCGCGCCTCGTCCGACGCGGGTTTGCGCCGGCCCTGGTCCTCTGAATCGGCCTCTGCCGCCACGCGCGCTCCTGTGTCCCTGGGCCGGATCCCCAACCGGTGATCCAATTATGCGGAATCGTTTCGTCCGTGGCGGCCCGGGATACGCCGACGGGCGGAAATCAGCGGGGACGCACTCAGTGGTGGTCGCCCTGCGCCTGCAGGCGCTTGTACGAGGCCTCGATCTCGGCCTCGGCCTCGGTGCGGCCGACCCAGTTCGCGCCCTCGACGGACTTGCCGGGCTCCAGGTCCTTGTAGACCTCGAAGAAGTGCTGGATCTCCAGGCGGTCGAACTCGGAGACGTGGTGGATGTCGCGCAGGTGCTCGACGCGCGGGTCGGAGGCCGGGACGCAGAGCAGCTTGTCGTCGCCGCCCGCCTCGTCGGTCATCCGGAACATGCCGATCGCGCGGCACTTGATCAGGCAGCCCGGGAAGGTCGGCTCGTCGAGGATGACGAGCGCGTCCAGCGGGTCGCCGTCCTCACCGAGGGTGTTCTCGACGAAGCCGTAGTCGGCCGGGTAGCTCGTGGACGTGAAGAGGCGACGGTCCAGGCGGATCCGGCCGGTCTCGTGGTCCACTTCGTACTTGTTCCGCGAGCCCTTGGGGATCTCGATGGTGACGTCGAACTCCACGTCCTGCTCCTCCATGATCAGCTTCATTGCTTCGGGACTGCTGTGGTCCGACCTGCGTGCGCGACCGGCCCAACCCTGCGGGTGGGGTGCCATGCTCGCGGCAAGACTCAATGATTAAGTGTCCCTCACGCATACGTGTGATCGCGAAAGGGGCTGGTCGAGGTGCCATTGATCAAGACATGGCAGCTCATCGCCGGGTCGGCCGTAGCGGGCCTGGCCCTGTCGGCCACCGCGGTGGCCGCGGCAGGTCCGTGGGACTCCGGCCAGCGTAAGGCCGAGCGGGTCGCTGCCGCCTCCTGGAGCCCCACGGGTGGCGGAGATCACGAGGAACGCCTGATTCCGCTTGCTGCGCCGAGCGCCCCCGGCGTGCTCACGCCGCTGCGCGCCCCCGGTTCCGCCCCGGCCGCGAACCAGGACGCCCTCGCCGACGCCCTGCGGCCCCTGCTGGCCGATTCCGCGCTCGGCAGCGTCCGCGGCGCCTCGGTCGTCGAGGCGGCCACCGGCAAGGTGCTCTTCGAGTCCGGGTCGCACGAGGTGATGACCCCCGCCTCCACGATCAAGATCGCCACGGCCTCGGCCGCGCTCGCCGCCCTCGGGCCCGAGCACCGCATCCGCACCACGGTCGTCCCCGACCAGGGCGGCCGGATCGTCCTCGTCGGCGGCGGCGACCCCTCGCTCAGCGCCCGCAAGAAGAACCCCGCGGGCCCCGGCGGCAGCCTCGTCGCGCTCGCCGCCGACACCGCCCAGGCGCTGCGCTCCGCGAACACCGACACCGTCACCCTCGGATACGACGCCTCGCTGTTCAGCGGTCCCGCCCGCCACCCGATCGGCCCCAACGACAACATCGCGCCCGTCAGCGCCCTGATGGCCGACGAGGGGCGCTCCGACGACTCGTTCGCCGGCCCGGTGGACCGCGGCGACGACCCCGCCCAGGACGCCGCCCGCGCCTTCGCCGACCTGCTGCGCGAACGCGGGATCAAGGTCACCGGCGAGGCGGTCCCGGCGAAGGCCCCGGCGGGCGCGCAGCCCCTGGCCGTCACCCTCTCCACCCCGCTCGGCGGCCTCGTCGAGCGGATGCTGACCAACAGCGACAACGACATCGCCGAGGCCCTGGCACGCCAGACCGCGCTGGCCGCGGGCAAGCCCGCGAGCTTCGAGGGCGGCGAGCGGGCCGTCACCGACCGGCTCGCCACGCTCGGCGTCGACCTCGGCGGCGCCCGCTTCGCCGACGGCAGCGGGCTGAACCGCGCCGACAAGGTCAGCGCCGGCCTGCTCACGGCCCTGCTCGCCAAGGCCGCGGACCCGGCCCGCCCCGAGCTGCGGCCGGTCCTGACCGGGCTGCCGGTGGCCGGGTTCAGCGGCACGCTGAAGGCCCGCAACGCCGGCGCCTCACCGGCGGCCGGGCTGCTGCGGGCCAAGACCGGCACGCTCACGGGGGTGAACTCGCTGGCCGGCGCGGTCGTCGACCCCTCCGGGCGACTGCTCGTCTTCGCGTTCCTGACGGCGAACACCCCGGCCCCGGACACCGCCGAGAAGGCGCTGGACAAGCTCGCGGCCGCCGTCGCCACCACGTCGTAAGCCCGTCCGGGGGGATCCGCCGGGCGGCCCGTCCACGTACCGTTGACGCATGACGAGCATCGGTGGTGTGGAGATGGTCGACTGGAATCTCGCGGTGACGACCGCGACCCGGCTCGTACGGCCCGGCCCGGAGATCACCCGGGACGAGGCGCGGGCCGTGGTGGCGGAACTGCGCGAGCACGCCAGGACCTCGGAACGGCACGTGCGCGAGTTCACCAGGATGATGCCCGAGGGCCTGGCGGCCCGGGACACGCCGGTCCTCGTCGTCGACAGGGCCGGTTGGGTCAAGGCCAATGTGGCCGGGTTCCGGCAGCTGCTGGGCCCCCTGCTCGGCAAGATGCAGGAGCGGCGCGGGAGCATGCCCGGCGGGGCCGTCCTCGGCGCCGTCGGCGGCAAGGTGACCGGGGTCGAGCTGGGGATGCTGCTGAGCTTCCTGTCCTCGCGGGTGCTCGGCCAGTACGAGACCTTCGCGCCGGTCTCCCGGGAGCTGCCCGGCTCCGCCACGGGCGGCGGGCGGCTGTTGCTGGTGGCGCCCAACATCGTGCACGTCGAGCGCGAGCTGGAGGTCGACCCGCACGACTTCCGGCTGTGGGTGTGCCTGCACGAGGAGACGCACCGTACCCAGTTCACGGCCGTGCCGTGGCTGCGCGAGCACCTCGAGGGCGAAATCCAGACGTTCCTCGGCGCCACCGAGATGGACCCGATGACCATCCTGGAGCGGCTGCGCGAGGCCGCCCAGTCCATGGTCGGAGCCCGGCCGGAGGGCGAGCGCGGGGAAGAGGGGCGCTCCCTGGTGGAGCTCGTCCAGACCCCCGAGCAGCGGGAGGTGCTGGGCCGGCTCACCGCCGTGATGTCCCTGCTGGAGGGCCACGCGGACTTCGTCATGGACGGGGTCGGCCCCGAGGTGGTGCCCTCCGTCGCGGAGATCCGGGAGAAGTTCCAGACCCGGCGCGCCAGCGGCGCCGGGCGCCTCGACGCGGCCCTGCGCAAGCTGCTGGGCCTGGACGCCAAGCTGCGCCAGTACCGCGACGGCGAGCGCTTCGTCCGCGCGGTCGTCGGCCAGGTCGGAATGGACGGATTCAACCGGGTCTGGACCTCGCCGAACACATTGCCGACCAAGGCGGAGATCGCCAAGCCCGCGGACTGGGTGGCGCGCGTCCACCGGCGGGGGGAGTGAAAAGGCGCGAACAAGGGGGCGTAAAGCTGTCTCGTTGGGGGAAGCAGCATCACCCGTCCGAGGGACCGTGGGCCGTGGAAGGGCGTGCGATGCTCGGGGAACGGCTCGGTTCTGTCACCATCGACGCACTCTGAGTGACAGTCCGTCCCTCGCGAACACCCCTTCGCGAGGATCCGGCGGGCGCGGCCGAGCAACACCCCGAGCGCGCACCACCCCTCACGCCTCCGAGGCATCCGAACTCCACCGAAGGGCACCGGACATGGGTCCCCATCCTGCGGTCGCGGCGATACGCCTGGCGGTCCGCCGCGTACTCCACGACGTCCTCACCGATCTGACCGACCCCACCGAACGCCGTACCGCCCCCGCTGCCCGCCGCGCCGACCGCGCCGACAGCAGGGCCCGCACCGACCGTGCCGGCGGCCCGCAGCCGCTCGTACTCGTCGCCTGCTCCGGTGGCGCCGACTCCATGGCGCTCGCCTCCGCCCTCGCCTTCGAGGCCCCCAAACTCGGTATCCGGGCCGGCGGCATCACCGTCGACCACGGCCTCCAGGACGGCTCCGACCTGCGCGCCGCCGAGGTCGTCAGCCGGATGACCGCGCTCCACCTGGACCCGGCGGAAGCCATCGCCGTGCGCGTCGGCCGCGACGGCGGACCCGAGGCCGCGGCCCGCGACGCCCGCTACGCCGCCCTCGACGAGGCCGCCGACCGGCTCGGCGCCGCCGCCGTCCTGCTCGGCCACACCCGCGACGACCAGGCGGAAACCGTCCTGCTCGGCCTGGCCCGCGGCTCCGGCATCCGCTCCCTGTCCGGGATGGCCGAGATCTCCGGCGGCCCCGGCCGCACCGGCCGCTACCGCCGCCCCTTCCTCCACATCGACCGGCAGACCGCCCGCAAGGCCTGCATGGTCCAGTCCCTGGCCGTCTGGGACGACCCGCACAACATGGACCCCGCCTACACCCGCTCCCGGCTGCGCCACGAAGGGCTGCCCGCCCTGGAGAAGGCGCTCGGCAAGGGAGTGGTCGAGGCCCTCGCCCGGACCGCCCAGCTCTCCCGGGACGACGCCGACGCCCTCGACGCCTGGGCCGCCGACGCGGAGTCGGCCGTACGGGACGAGCTCGGCCAGCTGGAGTGCGCCAAGCTCTACGCCCTGCCCCCGGCCGTCCGCCGCCGTGTGCTGCGCAGGGCCGTCCTGTCGGCCGGTTCCCCCGCCGGTTCGCTGTTCGCCCGCCACATCGAGGAAGTGGACCGCCTCATCACGGGATGGCGCGGTCAGGGCGCGATCAACCTGCCCGGCCGGGTCGAGGCCCAGCGCCAGGGTGGCAGACTGGTCATCCGGCAGGGCTGACGGCGATGACTGCGCCGTCGCCCCGGGCGGCTGAGTCCTCCGGGGAACCCCCGGAGCCACGGCGGACGACGAAAGTGATGCGGGTGGACGAGAAGGACATGGGCGACGACCTCCAGTCGGTGCTCATCACCAAGGAAGAGATCGACGCGAAGCTGGCCGAGCTGGCCGCGACGATCGACGAGCAGTACGCGGGCAAGGACCTGCTCATCGTCGGTGTCCTCAAGGGCGCCGTGATGGTGATGGCGGACCTGGCTCGTGCCTTGTCCACCCCGCTCACCATGGACTGGATGGCGGTGTCCTCGTACGGCGCCGGGACCCAGTCCTCCGGCGTGGTCCGCATCCTCAAGGACCTGGACACCGACATCAAGGGCAAGCACGTCCTGATCGTCGAGGACATCATCGACTCCGGTCTGACGCTGTCCTGGCTGCTGTCGAACCTGGGCTCCCGCGAGCCGGCCTCCCTGGAGGTCTGCACGCTGCTGCGCAAGCCCGACGCCGCGAAGGTCGCGATCGACGTCCGCTGGGTCGGCTTCGACATCCCCAACGAGTTCGTCGTCGGCTACGGCCTCGACTACGCGGAGAAGTACCGCAACCTCCCGTTCGTGGGCACGCTCGCCCCGCACGTGTACGGCGGCTGACCCCACCTGCGCCCCCGGGTCCCCTTCGGGGAACCTGGGGGCGATTCCCGCCGTTGGAGCATGCGAAGGCGGGTCTGTCAGCCGTCCCACGAGGCCGCGGGTGACAATTCAGGGGTACATTCCGAAGAACAGTCTTTACTCACAGCAGCATTTACCTACGGGCAGGAGGGACGGGGCGCTCTGCGCCCCGTATGGATGGACGTGAAGCGATACTTCCGTGGGCCGGTCATGTGGATCGTGCTGGCCGTCCTCGCCGTGGTCGTGTTGATGAACGTCGTCGGCTCCGGCGGCGGCTACAAGTCGGTGGAGACCAGCGAGGTCATCAAGGCGATCAACCAGGACCAGGTGTCGAGCGCCAAGCTCACCACCGGTGACAGCCAGATGATCAAGATCGAGCTGAAGAGTGGCGAGAAGCTCGGCAAGAACGACGGCACCAAGTTCCAGGCCAACTACATCGGGGACCAGGGCGTAGCGCTCGCCAAGGACCTCCAGACCAAGTACGACGCGGGCAAGATCGCGGACGGGTACACCGTCTCGCCGGACAAGACCAGCCCGTTCCTCAGCGTGCTGCTGTCCCTGCTGCCCTTCGTCCTGATCGTCGTGGTCTTCCTGTTCCTGATGAATCAGATGCAGGGCGGCGGCTCCCGGGTCATGAACTTCGGGAAGTCCAAGGCCAAGCTGATCACCAAGGACACCCCGAAGACGACGTTCGCCGACGTGGCGGGCTCGGACGAGGCGGTGGAGGAGCTCCACGAGATCAAGGAGTTCCTGCAGGAGCCGGCCAAGTTCCAGGCCGTTGGCGCGAAGATCCCCAAGGGCGTGCTGCTCTACGGCCCGCCCGGCACCGGCAAGACCCTGCTCGCGCGCGCCGTCGCGGGCGAAGCCGGTGTTCCCTTCTACTCGATCTCCGGTTCCGACTTCGTCGAGATGTTCGTCGGTGTCGGTGCCTCGCGTGTCCGTGACCTGTTCGAGCAGGCCAAGGCCAACGCCCCGGCGATCGTCTTCGTCGACGAGATCGACGCCGTCGGCCGGCACCGCGGTGCGGGTCTCGGTGGCGGTCACGACGAGCGCGAGCAGACCCTCAACCAGCTGCTGGTCGAGATGGACGGCTTCGACGTGAAGGGCGGCGTGATCCTGATCGCCGCCACGAACCGTCCGGACATCCTCGACCCGGCGCTCCTGCGCCCCGGCCGCTTCGACCGCCAGATCGCGGTGGACCGTCCGGACATGCAGGGCCGGCTGGAGATCCTCAAGGTCCACCAGAAGGGCAAGCCGGTCGCCCCGGACGTCGACCTGGGCGCGGTGGCCCGTCGTACGCCCGGTTTCACCGGAGCGGACCTGGCGAACGTGCTGAACGAAGCCGCGCTGCTCACCGCGCGCGGGGACCGGAAGCTGATCGACAACCACTCCCTGGACGAGGCGATCGACCGCGTCGTGGCGGGCCCGCAGAAGCGGACCCGGATCATGTCGGACCGGGAAAAGAAGATCACCGCGTACCACGAGGGCGGCCACGCCCTGGTCGCGGCGGCTTCCCCGAACTCGGACCCGGTCCACAAGATCACGATCCTGTCCCGTGGCCGTGCCCTGGGTTACACCATGGTCCTGCCGGACGAGGACAAGTACTCCACCACGCGCAACGAGATGCTCGACCAGCTCGCGTACATGCTGGGCGGTCGCGCGGCCGAGGAACTGGTCTTCCACGACCCGACCACGGGCGCCGCGAACGACATCGAGAAGGCCACCGCCACGGCCCGCGCGATGGTCACCCAGTACGGCATGACGGAGCGCCTGGGCGCGATCAAGTTCGGTGGCGACAACACCGAGCCGTTCCTGGGCCGCGACATGACGCACCAGCGCGACTACTCGGAAGAGGTCGCCGCGCTGGTCGACGAAGAGGTCAAGAAGCTCATCGAGACCGCGCACAACGAGGCCTGGGAAATCCTGGTCGAGAACCGCGACGTGCTCGACAACCTCGTCCTCGCGCTGCTGGAGAAGGAAACGCTGAACAAGGAGCAGATCGCCGAGGTCTTCTCGACGATCGTGAAGCGTCCGGCCCGCCCCGCGTGGACCGGATCCTCCCGCCGTACTCCGTCCACGCGTCCGCCGGTGCTCTCCCCCCGGGAGCTGTCCCTGACGAACGCGGCGAACGGCAGCTCGGCTCCCGTCTCGACTCCGGTGTCCACGGAGAAGACCCCCGAGGCGGCCCCGGAGGACCGTCCCGAGAGCTGACGGGCTCGAAACACTCCGGAATGGATGCCGCGGTCCCCAGGATCTAGCCTGGGGGCCGCGGCACTTTTACATGTCCAGCACTGCTGTCCAGCACTGCAATGGCAGGAACGAGGAAGAGATGACCAATCCAGTGACCCTGGATGGCGTGGGCGGGGCCGGCGAGTTCGACGAGAAGCGCGCCGAGGCGGCGGTGCGGGAGCTCCTCCTCGCGGTCGGCGAGAACCCGGACCGCGAGGGCCTTCTGGAGACTCCCGCCCGGGTGGCGCGGGCCTACCGGGAGATCCTGGCGGGCCTGTGGCAGGAACCGGAGGACGTGCTCACCACGACCTTCGACCTCGGGCACGACGAGATGGTCCTGGTGAAGGACATCGAGATCGTCAGCCTCTGCGAACACCACCTGCTGCCGTTCCACGGCGTGGCCCACGTCGGGTACATCCCGGCCGAGTCAGGCAAGATCACCGGTCTGTCCAAGCTGGCCCGGCTGGTCGAGGTCTACGCGCGCCGCCCGCAGGTGCAGGAACGCCTCACCACCCAGATAGCCGACTCGCTGATGCAGATCCTGGAGGCCCGCGGTGCCATCGTCGTCATCGAGGCCGAGCACATGTGCATGTCGGTCCGCGGCATCCGCAAGCCGGGCGCCAAGACCATCACCTCGGCGGTCCGCGGCCAGCTCCGCGACCCCGCGACGCGCAGCGAGGCGATGAGCCTGATCGTGGCCCACTGAGGCGCGCCCGGGTGCACGAAGGACGGCCGTCGCGGTGCGACGGCCGTCCTTTTCGTTTCCGCGGGCCGTGGCCCGCCGCCTGCGGTCTGCGCTCAGGCGCGCGCGGTCGCGTCGTCCTCGTCGTCCGGCAGGCGCAGGACGCGCTCCAGGAAGAGGGCCGCGAGGACGACCCCGAGGCCCGCCAGGACCGAGAAGCCCGCGTAGTAGGCCTGGTCCCGCAGCGTGGGCACCTCCAGGCCGTTCGCCAGGAGGAAGACCCCCACACCGCCGTACATGCCCGCCACGAGGGCCGCCACCAGGGCGCTGGCCTGCCCGAAGACGACCGCGCGGGCCGCCATCAGGGGGTCCACGCCCTTCGCTCCGGGGCGGCGCTCCCGCTGGGCCTTGAGGCGGCCGCGCAGCGAGAGGGCGGTGGCCAGGAGCACGACGGCGATCGCCGCGAGGACGATCGGGGCGGCCAGCGGTACTCCCGGCAGCGTGCCGTAGGAGTTCCACAGCCGGGCGCCCGCCCAGGACAGCACCCCGGCGACCGCGAAGATGCCTGCCAGGACGACCGGCCTCAGTTGCTTCACGTACCCGTTCCCCGCTTTCTCAGCCAACAGCAGTGAACAGGCTAACGACTACTCCGGCAGGTGGAGTTCCAGGTCGGGGCGCGCCGTGACACCGTCCCGGCCGATTCCGGCCAGCAGGTCCGCGACCGTGCCGTGGCCGGGGATCGCGGCCTCGGGGTCCACGTCCTGCCACGGGGCCAGGACGAAGGCGCGCAGGTGCGCCCGGGGGTGCGGGAGGGTGAGCACCGGGTCGTCGGAGACCACGTCGGCGTACGAGACGATGTCGACGTCGATGGTGCGCGGCCCCCAGCGCTCCTCGCGGACGCGGTCGAAGGCCTCCTCGATGGCGTGCCCGCGCTCCAGCAGCGACGACGGCGGCAGGGTGGTCTTCACGCGGACCACCGCGTTGAAGTAGGAGGGCTGCGAGCCGGGCTCCACGCCCCAGGGCTCCGTCTCGTACACCGTGGAGACGCCCTTGACCCGCAGGCCCGGGGTGTCCCCGAGGGCGTCGATGGCGCCCTGGAGGGTCTCCAGGCGGTTGCCGAGGTTCGCGCCGAGCGCGATGACGGCCCAGCGGGGGTTGGAGAGCGTCACATCGGCCGCGTCCACCGTCTCGACGACGGAGGCGGGGACCGGCTGTACGGTCGGGTCGCTCTGTGCGTTCAGTCCGTTGTTCATGCGCGGCTCCGGGTGATCGTGATGGTCACGTCGTCGAAGGGGACGGTGATCGGGGCGTCCGGTTTGTGTACGACGACCTCCACCTGGGCGACCGCGTCGTGCTTGAGGCAGCGCTGGGCGATCCGCTCGGCGAGGGTCTCGATCAGGTCGACCGGCTCGCCCTGGACGACGTCCACGACTTCTTCGGCCACCACGCCGTAGTGCACGGTCTGCGTCAGGTCGTCGTCGGCGGCGGCGGGCCGGGTGTCGATGTGGAGCACCAGGTCGACGATGAAGGTCTGGCCTTCCTCGCGTTCCCGGGGGAAGACGCCGTGGTGTCCGCGAGCCTTGAGGCCGCGCAGCGCGATGCGATCCACGCGAATCACTCCTGCTTTCGTAGGTGCTGCCGTCCGGGGCTCCCCGGGGCAAAGGCCTGAGCCGAGTGCGGTCGGCGTCGTCCGTCTTCGAATTTACCTGCGATAAACGGCGCATCCTGCCGACGGGGTCACGAAGCGTCCTCGTCGTCGTCCTCGTCGGAGTCCGTGAGCACCGGAGAACCGTGGTGGGACCACAGGCGCCAGCCCTCCGATGTGCGACGGAACACATTCGTCGCGACGACCAGCTGCCCCACGAGGGGCCCCAGCTCGCCGCCGTCCTCGGCGGGGCCGCCGCTGAGGATGTTCTCGGTGCAGGTGACCACGGCCGTGTCGGCTATCACGGCGACCTTGGTGTCGGTCAGGAAGAACTGGATGTACTCGGTGTGGCTCATGATCAGGGCGTACGAGCGCAGCACCTCGCCGCGGCCCGCCAGCACCGGCCAGCCCGGGTGGACGCAGGAGATCTCGTCCTCGAGCCAGAGCGCCGACAGCGCGTCGAAGTCCCCCTGCTCCATCGCCTCGTAGAAGGCCGTGTTGACCTCTTCGACCGCTTCGATGTCGGTACGGCTCACCGTGCCCCTTCCCCTGCGGGTTCGCCTGCTGTGCGGATCACTGTGCCCCTTCCACGGCGCGGGCCACCCGAACCGCGTCCGCGGTCGCGCGCACCTCGTGGACCCGGACGGCCCAGGCGCCCTCGTGCGCCGCGATCGCGGAGACGGCGGCGGTGGCCGCGTCCCGCTCGCGGGCGGGCGGGGGAGCGGCGTCAGAGCCCGCCAGGACCCGGCCGAGGAACCGCTTGCGGGAGGCCGCGACCAGCAGGGGGAAGCCCAGCGCGCGCAGCTCGGGGAGGTGCGCGACCAGCGCCAGGTCGTGATCGGCGTTCTTGGCGAAGCCGAGGCCCGGGTCCACGACGAGCCGGCCGGGGGATATCCCGCCCGCGATGACCGCGTCGATCCGGTCCCGCAGCTCGGCGGTGACCTCGGCGACCACGTCGTCGTACACGGCGAGGCCGTTCATGCCCTCGCTGAACCCGCGCCAGTGCATGACCACGAAGGGCACCTCGGCGGCCGCGACGGCCGCGATCATGCCGGGGTCGGCGAGCCCGCCGCTCACGTCGTTGACCAGCACCGCGCCGGCCTCGACGGCCCGCGCGGCCACGGTGGCCCGCATGGTGTCGACGGACACGGCGACCCCCTCGGAGGCCAGGCCGCGCACCACGGGGACGACCCGGCGCAGCTCCTCCTCCTCGTCGACCCGGGTCGCGCCGGGGCGGGTGGACTCGCCGCCGACGTCCACGAGGTCGGCGCCCTGGACGACCAGGTCCAGGCCGCGCTTGACGGCCGCGGTGGTGTCGAACCAGCGCCCGCCGTCGGAGAAGGAGTCCGGGGTGACGTTCACGACGCCCATGACCCCGCAGCGGTCCCAGCCGGGCAGACCCGTGACTACGCCCCTGGCGACGGCCCCGCGCTTCGTGTTCATAGGTCCAGGGTAGAGCTGCCCTGTGGATGACAGGGCCCCGGCGCCTGTCGGCTGCCGGGGCCCTGGTGTCCGTACGGGGTGGCCGTACGCGCGTGCGGACGGCGGCCCAGGCGTGGCCTAGGCGGCCTGGACCTTGCGGTCGGTCTGGGACGGCACGTTCGCGTCGTGGTCGTGGGCGCAGTCGCGGACCTGCTTCGGACGCCGGCGGGCGGCGAAGAGGCGCGGCAGGGCGACGGTCACGAAGCCTTCCGCCTGCATCACGGCGAAGCCGATGCGGGGCAGGTCGGCGCTGTTGCGGTAGACCATGAAGCGCGGCTCCCAGCGGGGGCGGAACTTCTCGTTGAACTTGTACAGCGACTCGATCTGGAACCAGCGCGAGAGGAAGACCAGCAGGCCCCGCCACATGCGCAGGACCGGACCGGCGCCGATCTTCTCGCCGCGGGCGAGCGCCGCGCGGAACATCGCGAAGTTCAGGGAGACCTTCTCGATGCCCAGTCCGGGGGAGGCCTCCAGGGAGGCCACGATCAGCAGCTCGTTCATGCCGGGGTCGGCGGCGCGGTCGCGGCGCATCATCTCCAGCGACATGCCGTCCTTGCCCCACGGGACGAAGTGGAGGACGGCCTTCAGGTCGCCGTAGGGGCTGGTGTCGCCCTCCTGGACGCGGTGGGCGGTGGCGATGAAGCAGTCACCGTCGCCCGGGTCGCCGACCCGGCCCAGGGCCATGGAGAAGCCGCGCTCGGTGTCGGTGCCGCGCCATGCCTCCGCGGCGCCGCGCACCCGCTCCAGCTCGTCCTCGGTCAGCTCGCTGACGCGCCGGACCTTGGTCGTGTAGCCGTTGCGCTCGATGCGCTTGACCATCTGGCGGACGTTGCGCATCGCGCGCCCGGCGAGGGAGAAGTCCTTGACGTCGACGATCGCCTCGTCGCCCAGCTCCAGGGCGTCCAGACCGGTCTCGCGGGTCCACACCTCGCCGCCGGTCTCGGAGCAGCCCACGACGGCCGGGGTCCACGAGTGGGCCTTGGCCTCCTCCATGAACCGCTCGATCGCGCCGGGCCAGGCCTCGACGTCGCCTATGGGGTCGCCGGAGGCGAGCATCACACTGGAGACGACCCGGTAGGTCACGGCGGCCTTGCCGCTGGGGGAGAAGACGACGGCCTTGTCGCGGCGGAGCGCGAAGTGGCCGAGCGAGTCGCGGCCGCCGTGCTTGGCGAGCAGCTCGCGGATCTTGACCTCGTCGTCCTCGGTGAGCCGGGCCGCCGGGTGCTCGGGCCGGAAGGCGAGGTACATCGTGGTCAGCGCGGTCAGCATGCCGAGCGCGCCGAGGGAGTACCCGACGGTCCAGGACACCCGTCCGGCGTAGTCGACGGGACCCTCGAAGCCGAAGATGCCGTAGACGACGTGGGTGATCTGCTCGTAGAGGCTCGGATCGCCGACGACCTTGCCCGGGTGCGAGTTCACGATGATCAGGCCGAGGCCGATCGAGCCCGCGCTCATCAGGACGAAGTTGGCGAGCGCCTTCCAGCGGCTGCGCGGGTCCGGCAGCGCCTTGAATTCGCTCTGGTGGCGCACGAGCAGCGCGAGCAGCGCCATGGACAGCACCACGCCGACGACGGAGTGGCGGTACGTGAGCTGCGCGACCGCGCCGGCGGGCAGCAGGATGACGGCGGCCCGCCAGGCCCGGCGCTTGCGGCGCTTGAGGCCGTGGGCGAGCAGGAGGAGCAGCACGCCCGCGCTGATGGCGAGGGCGGCGGCGAAGGGGCCGAGGGATCCGGGGATCACCTCGGTGAAGGCATGGACCCTGCTGTGCCGAAAGCGCGGGGACACTCCCGCGATGATGTCGAGGAGGCCGACGAACATGACGGCCGTTCCCACCAGGCCGGGTACGGCCTCCGGTCGTGGCCCGCGAAGGATTCGGCGGACCCGACTCGGAACCTGTCCCGACTTATCGCCATCTATCCTGCTAGACATCGCTTCCCGTTGCTCCGCGAGAGATCATTGACCGAAGGCCCTGACAGCCTTCGGAGTGTGGTGCGTCCAGTAGGACGACGCGAAGGGGGAGCGGGTTCACTCTCTCTTCGGAAAAACTCGTCCTGCCACTCAGAAAGACGGCTTACTGCTCATGGGTCTCACCAGCAATCTGGTTCTGGCGCTGGCCATCATCGCCGGTGTGCTGCTGTTCGCGGCAACGGTCTGGTTCTGGCCGCGGCTCTCGGGCCGCACGTTCCGTGCGTACACCGGTCGCATCGCGCTGCTCCTGGCGACGCAGCTGGCACTGTTCTCCGCAGTCGGCCTCGCGGCCAACAAGTCCTTCCTCTTCTACGGATCCTGGGCCGACCTCTTCGGCCAGGAGACTTCGATGGGCAAGGTCGTCGACCACTCGATGAGCAGCAACGACATCAAGGTGGTCGACAAGCAGAAGCTGGACGTCCCGGGGGGCGCCCGTCCGGCCGTCGGCGGCCAGATCCTGAAGGTCTCGATAACGGGACCGAAGTCGAAGATAACGAGCCCCGGCTACGTCTGGCTGCCGCCGGAATACTTCCAGCCGCAGCACGCGAAGGCCAACTTTCCGGCCGGAATCGTGCTGACCGGTTACCCGGGCACGGCGGAAAACCTGATCAAAGGGCTGAACTACCCCATGACGGCCTTTAAGCAGGCCAAGTCGGGCAAGATGAAGCCGATGATCCTGGTCATGCTCCGCCCGACCGTCGCGCCGCCGCGCGACACCGAGTGCGTGGACATCCCGGGCGGCCCGCAGACCGAGACGTTCTTCGCGCAGGACCTCCCGAAGGCCATCACGGAGACCTTCCGGGTCGGCAAGAAGGCCGAGAACATGGCCTTCATCGGCAACTCGACCGGCGGCTACTGCGCGCTGAAGATCGCCGCGCACTACCCGAAGACCTTCGGCACGGCCGTGGGCCTGTCCGCCTACTACGAGGCTCCGAACGACCCGACCACCGGTGACCTCTTCCACGGCGACGCGAAGCTCAAGGACCGCGCCGACGTCCTCAAGAGCCTCCAGGGCAAGAAGCCGTCCGGTACGTCGTTCCTGGTCACCAGCAGCGAGAAGGGCGAGCCGAACATCGGCGACACCCGCAAGTTCATCAAGGACGTCAAGGGGCCGGACCGGGTCTCCTCGATCATCCTCGACAGCGGCGGCCACAACTTCAACACCTGGCGCCGCGAGATCCCGCCGATGATGGTGTGGCTGAGCAGCCGGGTGCAGGCCTGACCCTCCTGCCGTGCGTGAGCGGTGAGCAGGGTGAGCACGACCCGTGACCGGCCCGATGTGGCCGGTCACACGTCTGTCCGGGGGCGTGGGGTCGTCCGGGCCCGGGCCCCCGGCCCCGCCCGCGCCGTCAGGCCTCCTGGAACTCCGCCCGGCGCAGTGCCCGGTGCACGCCCTCCGGAGTGAGTACGCCGACCAGCGCGCCCGACGCCGGATCCGTGACCCCGATCCGCCCCGAGTCCTCCTGGAGCAGCGCCGCCAGCGCCTCGCGCAGCGTCGCGCCCAGCGCCACCGACGCGGCGGGCTCGGGCCGCCCGTCCACCGCGGTCAGGTCGTCCGCCGCCACCGCGGTCACCGCGAGCCGCTTGAGACCCCGGTCGCTGCCCACGAACCGGGCGACGTACTCCGTGGCGGGCGCGCCCAGCACGGCGGCCGGGCTCGCGAACTGCTCGATGGTGCCCTGGCCGTAGACGGCGATGCGGTCGCCGAGCCGGATCGCCTCCTCCAGGTCGTGCGTGACCAGCAGGATCGTCTTGTGCACGGACTTCTGCAGGGCCAGCAGATCGTTCTGGAGCCGCTCGCGCACCACGGGGTCCACCGCGCCGAACGGCTCGTCCATCAGCAGCACCGGCGGATCGGCGGCGAGCGCCCGGGCCACCCCGACGCGCTGGCGCTGGCCGCCCGAGAGCTGCTCCGGATACCGGCCCCCGTACGTGGCCGGATCCAGCCCCACCAGTTCGAGCAGCTCAGCCGCGCGGGCGCGCGCCTTGGCCTTCGGGGTGCCGATCAGCTGGGGGACGGTCGCGGTGTTCTCCAGCACCGTCTTGTGCGGGAAGAGGCCCACCTGCTGGATGACGTAGCCGATCCGGCGCCGCAGTTCGACGGGGTCGGCGGCGGCGATGTCCTCGCCGTTCAGCAGGATCCGGCCGCCGGTCGGCTCGATCAGCCGGTTGACCATCTTCATCGTGGTCGTCTTGCCGCAGCCGGACGGGCCCACGAGGGTGACCAGCTCGCCCTCGGCCACCTCGAAGGACAGGCCCTCCACGGCGGTCGTCCCGTCGGGGTAACGCTTGGTCACATGCTCGAATCGGATCACACCGCCATCCTTCCCTACCCGTGGAGGGGTTTTGTAAAGGGAGTGTTGCCCCGTTGCGAATGATTCCGGCCGCTGTCGGTGCCTCGGGTTATGGTCGCTGTACATGCGTTCGGTAAGCGTCGCGGTGACGGGGGGTGAGCACGATGGCCGGGCAGAGCTGCCTGGTGGCGAACGACTGGATCTGCTGGGAGTACGTCACGTCCCGCAGCCAGGAGCTGACGGACGCCACCCTCCAGCACGTCTGGATCACGGGCGTCTCGGTCCTCATCGGCGTCGCGATCTCGGTCCCGCTCGCCCTGCTGGCCCGCCGCGGCCGGCGCTGGGCCGCGCCCGTGCTGGGCCTGACCACCCTGCTCTACACGATCCCCTCGCTCGCCATGTTCTCGCTGCTGCTGCCGCTCTTCGGGCTGTCGGCCTCCCTCGTGGTGACCGGCCTGGTCCTCTATTCGCTGACGATCCTCGTCCGCAACGTGCTGGCCGGGCTGGAAGGCGTGCCGGAGGAGGTCCGCGAGGCCGCGCGCGGGATGGGGTACGGCCCGGGGCGCCTCCTGTGGCAGGTCGAGCTGCCGCTGGCGCTTCCGGCGCTGCTCGCGGGGGTCCGTATCGCCACGGTGTCCACCGTCGCGCTCACCACGGTCGGCTCGATCGTCGGCAAGGGGGGCCTGGGCAACCTCATCGCCCCCGCCGTGAGCAGCTCCTTCAAGGCCCAGGTGCTCACCGCCTCCGTGCTGTGCGTGCTGCTCGCGCTCGTGGCCGACCTGCTGCTGCTCGGCGTACAGCGGCTGGCCACCCCGTGGACCCGCGCCGTGCAGGAGGGCTGAGCCGATGGGAGTGCTGGGTGAGGCCTGGGACTGGCTGGCGGACGGCGCCAACTGGTCGGGCGAGAGCGGGGTCTGGCACCGGCTCGCGGAGCACGCCTACGTGAGCGGGGTGGCGCTGGCCATCGCCTGCGCCGTGGCGCTGCCGGTCGGCCTGTGGCTCGGCCACCTCGGCAAGGGCGGCGCCCTCGCGATCAACGTGTCCAACATCGGCCGGGCCGTCCCGGTCTTCGCCGTCCTCGCGCTCTTCATGGTCTCGCCGCTGCGCAGCGCGGGCTACGTCCCCACGATCGCCGCGCTGGTCCTGTTCGCCATCCTGCCGCTGCTCACCAATGCCTACGTCGGCATGCGCGAGGTGGACCGCTCGGTGGTGGAGGCGGCCCGGGGCATGGGCATGTCCGGCCGGCAGCTCTTCCTGCGGGTGGAACTGCCGCTCGCGCGCCCCCTGGTGATGACGGGCCTGCGCTCGGCGGCGGTCCAGGTCATCGCCACGGCGACGATCGCGGCCATGGTCGGCCAGGGCGGCCTCGGCCGGATCATCACCGCCGGGTTCAACACCTTCAACACCCCGCAGGTCATCGCGGGCGCCCTGCTGGTGGCGGCGCTGGCCCTGCTGGTGGAAGGCGTCCTGGTGGCGGTGGACCGGCTGCTGCTGCGCCCGGCGGTGCCCGCCCGCTGACCGTCCCCCTGTTTTCGATTCCCGCTTCTCGACTCCTGAACGGAGCAACCATGGGCAAGACCACGCGCATCCTCGGCGTCGCACTGGGCGCGGTGGCCCTCACCGCTTCGCTCTCCGCGTGCGGCGGTGACAGCCTGGAGAAGACGAAGGACGGCGGCGCCTCCGCCGGGTCCTCGTCCTCCGGGGGCAAGGGCAAGCTGGTGATCGGCGCGGCCGGCTTCACCGAGGCCAACGTGCTGGCCGAGCTGTACGCCCAGGTCCTCAAGGGCGCGGGCTACGGGACCTCGATCACCACCGTCAACAACCGCGAGCTGTACGAGCCGTCGCTGGAGAAGGGCGAGATCGACGTCGTCCCGGAGTACGCGGCGACCCTCGCGGAGTTCCTCAACGCCAAGGTGAACGGGTCCAAGGCCCCCGAGGACAAGCCGGTCGCGTCCAGCGACGTGACGGCGACGGTCGCGGCCCTGGAGAAGCTCGCGGGCCCGCTCGGGCTCAAGGCGCTCCCGGCGGGCGCGGCGGTCGACCAGAACGCCTTCGCGGTGACCAAGGAATTCGCGCAGAAGAACAACCTCAAGTCCCTTTCCGACCTGGGGAAGTCCGGGCTGAAGGTGAAGATCGCCGCGAGCGACGAATGCACCGTCCGGCCGTTCTGCGCCGTGGGATTGAAGAAGACATACGGAATCGATGTTTCCGGTATTGACCCCAAGGGCGTCGGCACCCCGCAGTCCAAGCAGGCCGTGAAGGACGGCGTCGACCAGCTCGTGCTCACCACGACCACCGACGCCACGCTCGACAGCTACGGCCTGGTGCTGCTGGAGGACGACAAGAAGCTCCAGAACGCGGACAACGTCCTGCCCGTGGTCAACGCCAAGGACGCGGGCTCCCCGGAGATCGCGGCGGCCCTGGACCGGCTCACCAAGGTGCTCACGACGGCCGATCTGGTCGACCTGAACCGCAAGGTGGACGCCGAGCGCGCCAAGCCCGCGGACGTCGCGAAGGCCTATCTGGAGTCGAAGGGCCTGCTGAAGAAGTAACCGGGACGCGGCCAAGAAGAGGCGGGCCGCGTGCAGTTACACGATTGATGGCCAAATGACGGGTAACTGCCCGGGAACAGATTGCCGGGCAGTTACCCCACAGGCCCCCTACGCCCTGTAAATTTCAGGCCATGCCCCGTGGACGCCACCGCAATCCCGAACCCCTGCACCGGCTGCTCACGCCGACGACCCTCGCAGGTGCCTCGATCACCAGCGCGGGCGTGGCCTGGCTGCTCGCGGAACCCGTGGCGCTCCGGCTGCTCGTGGCCTTCGCGGGCGCGGCCGGTGTCACCGCCGCCGTCGTCATGCGCGGCTGGGACCGGGCGGCCGGCCGCCGGGTCGCGGAGCTGACCCGCGAGCGGGTCAAGGACGAGTGGCGCACCGACGAGCGGATAGCCGAGCTGGAGTCCGACCTCGAGGAATCCCGCGCGCTGCGCACCCGGCTGGACACCAAGCTGCGCGCCAAGCGGGTCGAACTGGCGGGGCTGCGCGGCGAGCACGCGGCGCTGCTGCGCCGGTACGCGACGGCGGAGACCGAGCGGGCGAGCGCGCTGGAAGGCCGCCGACTGCTGGCCATCGAGGCCGCCGCGGCCCCGGCGGCCGCGCCGAAGGAACTCCCGCCGGTCTCCGAGGAGCGCACCGCGAGCGGCGCGCCCACCCCGGTGGGCTACGCCCGGGCCAACGCCGCCCTGGGGGCCCTCGCCCGCAAGGCGGAGGCCAACGGGGCCGGTGCGGCGCACCAGGCCCGGCGGCCCGAGCGCAGCGCGCGGGCCGAAGCGGTCGTCGTGGCGGCGGCCGGAGCGCGAACGGAATCCGGAGCGGAATCCGGAGAGGGACCCGGAACGGAAGCCGGAGCGCGGGCCACCTCGGCCGCGGATGCGGAACCCGGCGCTGCCGCTGCGGACGCCGCCGACGCGGTCGTCCCGCCGCAGGCGGTCACGCACGCACGGCCCGGCCCGGCCGCCGCGGTCCCGGCCCGGCGGCTCGCGGCGGCCGTGGCCCCCTACTCCGCGTCCCGCCGTACGGTCTCCCGCGTCGAGGGCGGCTTCGACTTCTTCGGCACCAAGACCCCCGCCCAGGCCCGCGCCGTGATCGAGTCGGTCCAGAACGAGGACCTCGCCGACGTCGTGGGCGCCGAGGTGCTGGCGGCCCACAAGGCGGAGGCGGTGGCCGAGGCGGGCCGACCGGAGTACAAGCCCTCCACCCCCGAACTGCGCGCCGTGGGCCAGGTCATCGACCTGACCGCCCACGACGAGACCGAGCCGATCGACGTCGTGCAGCTGCGCACCGCGATCTCCTAGGCCCCGACCCCACCGCCGTCCGCCGTCCGCCGTCCGCCGGCCACCGGGAGCGGGGTGGCGCTCCGGGCGACCCGGTCAGAACAGCGGCAGCTGCCCCGGGTGTTCCGCGAGCACGAAACCGTCCAGGGTCGGCGCCGAGGCGCCCAGCACCACGCGCGCCCGCGAACCGGGGCAGGAGACCAGCTCGCCACGGTTCGCGGGCGGATCGTGGCGGGCGATCCGGCCGGCGGTCACGGCGCAGTCGCGTCCGCAGGCGGGGCAGGCACGGCGGGGGGAGTGGGACATGCCCCAAGTCTGCCCCCTCGCACGGACATCGCCAGCGCCGCGGACATCGCCAGCGCCGTGGTCACCCGTCGCTAGGCCTTCTCCTTCTCCTCCAGCTCCTCCAGCTTGTCGGCCGCCGGGGCGTTCGCGCGGGTCCACAGGACGGCCCGGTCCGCCGCGTCCAGATCGTCCAGCTCCCGCCCGAAGACCCCCGCGAGCACCTCGAAGAACTCCGCGGCGCTGCCCAGCTCCCGCTTGACCGGGGCGGTGTGGGCCTCGACCCGGCTCAGGGTGCGGCCGCGCAGCACGTCCATCCCGGTCGCGTCACGGCGCAGGGCGGCGAGGGTCCGTACGAAGCCGGAGTCGGCGGCGGTGGTCAGCCGGACGTGCTCGGCCGCGAAATCGGCCATCGTCGCCGGAGCCGAGCGGAAGTTCATCACCGGGAAGGGCCCGCCCACGTTGGCGAAGGTCCAGCCGCCGCCCTTCCGCAACGGGGTCAGGGTGTACGCGAAGCCGCCCTGCAGGCAGCCGCCCTCGCGCAGCGGCATCGGTTCGTACGGCCCGTCGCCGAGTCCGGTGTCCACGAAGTACGCCTCCCCTTCCACCCGGACGCTCAGCGCGAGGTGGTTGCCGCTGATCTTCTGGGAGGCGCGCTCGTCGGACACACCGCCGACGTGCCGGGTGACCTCGTACCCGAGCGCTTCGAGGAGCAGGGCGAAGGCGCCGTTGAGGTGGAAGCAGTATCCGCCGCGCCCGGCGGCGAACCGGCGGGCCGACAGCTCGGGGTCGATGCCCGGCGGCCGCCCGAGCTGGATGTCGAGGTTCTCGTACGGGACGCGTTCGACGTGCGCGCGGTGCAGCGCGAACAGCGCGGCGGCCGAGGGCGGTCCGGGCTCGCCGATGCCGAGCCGCCGCAGGTACGCGCCCGCCAGTGCCGGGCTCAGGCCAGAAGTCATGACCCCACCCTGCTGGTTCGCCCCGCCCTTGTCATGGGCTTTGCGGGGGCGGGGCAGGGCGGGGCAGGGCAGGGCAGGGAGGGGGGCCGGGCGCCCGCGGCTACTTGTCGATGTCGCCCACGACGAAGAAGAGCGAGCCGAGGATGGCCACCATGTCCGCGACCAGCTGTCCGGGCAGCAGCACGGCCAGCGCCTGGATGTTGTTGAAGGACGCGGACCGCAGCTTCAGCCGGTACGGGGTCTTCTCGCCCTTGGAGACGAGGTAGTAGCCGTTGATCCCGAGCGGGTTCTCGGTCCAGGCGTACGTCTCGCCCTCCGGCGCCTTCAGGACCTTCGGGAGGCGCTGGTTGACCGGGCCGGGCGGCAGCTGTTCCATCCGGTCCAGGCAGGCCACCGCGAGGTCCAGCGCGTTGTGGGTCTGGTCCAGCAGGCACTCGAACCGGGCCAGGCAGTCGCCCTCGGTGCGGGTGACCACCTTGAGGACGTCCTGCAGTTCGCCGTAGGCGAGGTACGGCTCGTCGCGGCGCAGGTCGAAGTCCACGCCCGAGGCGCGGGCGATCGGCCCGGAGACGCCGTACGCGTGCACCGCCTCCGCCGACAGGACGCCGACGCCGCGGGTGCGGCCGCGGAAGATCTCGTTCCCGTGGACCAGGTCGTCGTACACGTGCATCCGCGACCGGACGTCGGCCACGGCGGCCCGCGCCCGGCCGAGCCAGCCCGCCGGGAGGTCCTCCTTGAGGCCGCCGACGCGGTTGAACATGTAGTGCATCCGGCCGCCGGAGATCTCCTCCATGACCGCCTGGAGCTCCTCGCGCTCCCGGAACGCGTGGAAGATCGGGGTGATCCCGCCCAGCTCCAGGGGGTACGACCCCAGGAACATCAGGTGGTTCAGCACCCGGTTCAGCTCGGCGAGCAGCGTGCGCATCCACACCGCGCGCTCGGGGACCTCCATGCCGAGCATCCGCTCGACACCCATGACCACGCCCAGCTCGTTCGAGAACGCGGACAGCCAGTCGTGGCGGTTCGCGAGCATCACGATCTGGCGGTAGTCCCGCGCCTCGAAGAGCTTCTCGGCGCCGCGGTGCATATAGCCGACCACGGGCTCGGCGGAGATGATCCGCTCGCCGTCCAGGACGATGCGCAGGCGCAGCACGCCGTGCGTGGAAGGGTGCTGGGGGCCGATGTTGAGCACCATGTCGGTGCTCTCCGCCGCTCCGCCGATGCCGACCGTGGTCTCCGTCATGCGCGCATTCTCGCAGCCGAAGGGGGTGGCGTGTCGATCAGGCCGCGGGCCCGGCCTGATCGACACGCCACCCCCCTAGGGTGGGGGCATGGAAACGGGGACTTCGGGTGGGGCGCGCGGTGGGGCGGACGGGCCCGGGTGGGTGGGGCTGCCCGTGGGGCTGCTCACGATGCGGCGGCTGCTGCTGGTGATGTGGGCGGCGCTGTCCGCCATCGGTACGGGCGTCCTGCTCGGGCTGCTGGCCGGGCCGGCGTGGGCGGCGTTCGCCGTGGTGTGGGTCGCCCCGGCGGCCTGGTGCTGGGTGCTGCTCGGGCGGAACTGGCGGTCCTGGCGGTACGCCGAGCGGGCCGACGACCTGCTGATCAGCCGCGGGGTGATGTGGCGGCAGGAGACCGTGGTCCCCTACGGGCGGATGCAGCTGGTCGAGGTGACCTCGGGGCCGCTGGAGCGCCGCTTCGGGCTGGCGACCGTACAGCTGCACACGGCGGCCGCGACCACGGACGCGACCATCCCCGGGCTGGTCCCGGCGGAGGCCGAGCGGCTGCGCGACCGGCTGACCGAGCTGGGCGAGGCAAGGTCGGCGGGCCTGTGACGGGCCCGACGCCCGCCGTGGAGCGCAGGCTGCACCCCTTCACGCCGCTGCGGCGCGCATGGGTGCCGATCGGCGGTACCGCCGGTGTGCTCGTCCAGCAGGGCGAGCGCGCCCAGGAGTGGGTCAAGGACTCCGCCGTGGGGCTGGGCAGCGGGCTGGGAGCCCTGGTGCTGCTCGCCGTGGTCGCGGCCGCGGGCCTCTACGGCTTCCTGAGCTGGCGCTTCACGTACTACGCCGTCACCCCCACCGAACTGCGCGTCCGCACCGGGCTCTTCTTCCGCCGTACCGCGCACATCCGCCTGGACCGGATCCAGGCCGTCGACGTCACCCGGCCGCTGCTGGCCCGGATCGCCGGGGTCGCCAAGCTCAAGCTCGACGTCATAGGCACCGAGGACAAGGACGAGCTGGCCTTCCTCTCCGAGAAGGACGCGGTCGCGCTGCGGGCCGAGCTGCTGGCGCGGGCCGCCGGATTCGCCCCCGAGGAGGCCGTCGGGCTCGGTGAGGCTCCGGTGCGGGAGCTGCTGCGCCTGAGCACCCGGCAGCTGGTCGAATCGCTGCTGCTCAGCATGGGCGTGTTGGCGGCGGTGGCGGCCGGGCTCGCCGCGCCCGCCGTGGTGTTCTGGCTCAGCTCCAACCTGTGGGCCGCCATGGTCACGCTGGTGCCGCTGCTGGGGGCGATGTGGGGGCGCAGCCTGGGCCGGTTCCTGACCGAGTACGACTGGACGGTCGCCGAGTCGCCGGACGGCCTGCGGCTGGACCACGGGCTCGCGGACCGGGCGCACGAGACGGTGCCGCCGGGGCGGGTGCAGACCGTGCGGATCGTGGAGCCGCTGCTGTGGCGGCGGCGCGACTGGGTGCGGGTGGAGCTGGCGGTGGCCGGGTCGAAGAACGACGTCCTGGTGCCGGTCGCTTCGCGGGAGGCGGCGTACGGGGTGATCGCGCGGGTGCTGCCGGGGGTGGACCTGGGCGGGCTGGAGTTCTCGCCCTCGCCGCGGGGCGGGGCGCGGTGGATCGTGCCGGTGTGGTGGAAGGGGTACGGGCTGGCCGTGACGCCGGAGGTGTTCGTGGCGCGGCGGGGGCGGGTGTGCCGGCGGACGGAGATCGTGCCGCACGCGAAGGTGCAGAGCGTGCGGGTGACGCAGGGGCCGTGGGTGCGGCTGGGGGGGTTGGCGAACGTGCACCTGGACACCGGGGCCAACCAGGCCGTGACGGCGTCGTTGCGGGGGGCCGCGGACGCGGCCGAACTCCTGGCCGCCCAAGCGGCCCGCTCCCGCACCTCCCGGGCCACGTCCCGCCCGGACCGCTGGATGACCTGACGCGACGCCGCCCCGCGCCCGTGCCCCAGGGGCGCTGCCCGGCCTCTGGCGTGCGTCGGCTCCCCCGCCGGCCTCCGGAGGGGAGGCCGGGCCGCGGGTACTCAGGGGGCCGGGCCCCCGGAAGGGCTAGGGCGTGGGGCCGCCGCCCGCTCGGACCAGGCCCGTTTCGTAGGCCAGGACGACCACCTGGACGCGGTCGCGGAGGTTCAGCTTCGTCAGGATGCGGCCCACGTGCGTCTTGACCGTGGCCTCCGAGAGGACGAGCCGCGCCGCGATCTCGCCGTTCGACAGCCCCTGGGCGACCAGGAGCATGACCTCCCGCTCGCGCTCCGTCAGCCGCTCGACGTCCTTGTTCTGCGGCTCCGCCGAGGTGGACGGCAGCATCGGCGCGAACCGGTCCAGCAGCCGCCGCGTCGTCGACGGCGCGACCACCGCGTCCCCGGAGTGCACCGACCGGATCGCGGCCAGCAGCTCCCCGGGCGGCACGTCCTTGAGCATGAAGCCGCTCGCCCCCGCCTTGAGCCCGGAGAAGGCGTACTCGTCGAGGTCGAAGGTGGTCAGGATGATCACCTTGGGGTGCTCGTCCGGCTCGCAGATCCGCCGGGTCGCCTCGACCCCGTCGAGCTTCGGCATGCGGACGTCCATCAGCACCACGTCGACCTTCGTGGCCCGCAGCACCTCCAGCGCCTCCAGACCGTTCCCGGCCTCGGCCACCACCTCCATGTCCGGCTGGGCGGCGAGCACCATCCGGAAGCCGGTGCGCAGCAGCACCTGGTCGTCGACGAGCATCACTCGGATGGACATCAGTTCGCTTACCTCGTCCTCATCGTCATCGTCATCGCCATAGTCATCGTCACTTCTTCAGCGGGAGCAGTGCGCTGATCCGGAAGCCGCCGCCGGGGCGCGGCCCCGCGTCCAGGGTTCCGCCGACCATACCGACCCGCTCCCGCATGCCGATCAGGCCGTGTCCGGCGCCGTCCGCGCCGCCGTCCTCGTACAGTTCGTGGGCCGCGCCCCGCCCGGTGTCCTCGACCAGCAGGCCGAGCCCGTCGTCGAAGTAGACCAGCCGGACGCTCGCGCTGGCATCGGGGCCGCCGTGCTTGCGGGTGTTGGTCAGGGCCTCCTGGACGATCCGGTACGCCGTCAGCTCCACGCCCGTCGGCAGCGGCCGCGGGGCCCCCTCGACCTCGAAGTCGACGGTGAGTCCGGCCGTACGGACCTGCTCGACCAGCACCTCGATCTGCTCGACGTCGGGCTGCGGCACGTAGTCCTCGGACTCCTGCGGTTCGCCGGTGCGCAGCACGCCGAGCAGGCGGCGCATCTCGGCGAGCGCCTGGCGGCCGGTGCCGGAGATCGTCTGGAGGGCTTCCTTGGCCTGTTCGGGCGCGGCGTCCATGACGTAGGCGGCGCCGTCGGCCTGGACGACCATCACCGACACGTTGTGCGCGACGACGTCGTGCAGCTCGCGGGCGATCCGGGCGCGCTCCGCGGCCACCGCGATCTTGGCCTGGGCCGCGCGCTCGCCCTCCAGGCGCTGATTGCGCTCGATCAGCTGGGCGTAGTACGCCCGCCGGGTGCGCAGGGAGTCGCCGAGGACCCAGGCCAGCGCGAAGGGCACGATCAGCATGAGGACGAAGAAGATGTCGGAGTAGACGTCGTTCTTGTCGACGCCCCAGCGCAGCGCCGTGACGGGGGAGGCGAGCAGGCCGAGCGCCAGCGCGGTCCGCGAGACCCAGCGTGCTTCGTCTCCGGCCGCGACGGTGTAGACGATGACCAGCATGGCGAGGTTGGCCAGGTTCGGCAGGGAGCCGCTGGCCAGCTGGTAGAGGCCCGTGCCGAGGGTCAGCCACAGCATGGGCCGGGTCCACTTGCGGCGCAGGGCCACGACCGCCGACAGCGCGAACACGGTCGGTACGGCGAGCAGCCGCTCGCGGGTCGAGTCGTAACTCCCGGATACCTGCAGCATGGCCATCCCGAAGAGGAGGACAGCCCAGAAGCTGTCGACGCCCGTCGGGTGTCTGCGGAGGAAATCGTAGAGGCGCTGCACGTAACCCAGAGTAGGGACAGTGGATAGGTGCTGGAGTCAACCACAGGTGCGATCCGTGCGCGGGAGGTGTACTCCCCAAGGTGGAGGCGGCCTTAGCCTTTCTGCGGTGAGCACTCAGGGTGAAGGCGCGGAGCCGGTCCGGTGGCGGGACGCGATGGAGCGCGCGCTGTACGGGCCGCAGGGGTTCTACGTGCGCCCGGGCGGCCCCGGCCCCGCCGGGCACTTCCGCACCTCCGTGCACGCTTCCCCGCTGTACGCGGCCGCCGTGGCGCGGCTGCTGCTGTGGGTGGACGCGGAGCTGGGGCGTCCGGCGGAGCTGGACCTGGTCGACGTGGGCGCCGGGCGCGGGGAGCTGCTGACGGGGGTGCTGGGGGCGCTGCCGCCGGAGGTGGCGGCGCGGGTGCGGGCGTACGCCGTGGAACGGGCCGCCGAGCCGGGTGGGCTCGACCCGCGGATCCGGTGGGTGGCCGAGCCGCCCGCCGGGACGCGGGGGCTGCTGTTCGCGAACGAGTGGCTCGACAACGTGCCGCTGGACGTGTCCGAGGGGGGCCGGTACGTGCTGGTCGCCCCCGACGGTACGGAGTCGCCCGGGGGGCCGGTGGAGGAGGCCGACCGGGAGTGGCTGGAGCGGTGGTGGCCCGGGTGGGGCGGCGGCCGTGCCGAGATCGGCCGGGCCCGGGACGAGGCGTGGGCGGCGGCCGTGGCGAGCCTGGAGCGGGGGCTGGCGGTGGCGGTGGACTACGCCCACGGGCGGGAGGCGCGGCCGCCGTACGGGACGCTGACCGGGTTCCGGGCGGGGCGGGAGGTGCCGCCGGTGCCGGACGGGACGGCCGATGTCACCGCGCATGTCGCGCTGGACGCGTGTGCGGGGGAGGGGTCGGTGTTGCTGACGCAGCGGGTGGCGCTGGGGGCGCTGGGGGTTTCGGGTGGGCGGCCGCCGCTGGCTCTTGCGTCCACGGATCCGGCCGCGTACGTGCGTGCGCTCGCGGGGGCGGGGGAGGCGGCGGAGCTCACCGGGCGGGGTGGGCTGGGGGACTTCGGGTGGCTGGTCCAGCCGGTGGGCCTGGCGGCCTGGCCGGGGTGACCGTGCGCCTCCGCGGGGTGGCGGGTGGCCGCTGCGCGGGGCCTTCCCCTACCCGCCCCTTCCCGAAACCGGGCTCCGCCCGGACCCGGTCCTCGAACGCCGGACGGGCTGGATCTTTCAGCCTCGCCGGCGTTTGAGGCGCGGGGTCCGGGGCTGAGCCCCGGGGTGTTACTCCGGTACGCCGTCGTGGCCCGCGTGGAGGCCGCCCCCGCTGCCGGAACCACCGGTCGGGTGGGACGCGACCGGCTGGGTCAGCGGGGCCAGGTCGTAGGCGTAGTGGCCGACCGCGTTGGCGATGACGTCGACGTTGATGTCGAGCGCCTTCTGGTCGATGTTCGTGATGTCGTCACCCTTGGCGTGGTAGTTCACGTCGTAGGCGACCCCGGCCGTACCGCCGAACTTCGCGGCCTGCGCCGGCGTCTTGATGCCCTCGGCGCCGGTGAAGGTGCCGCCCGAGGGGATGCCGACCCCGATGAACGGGCCGTAGTCCGAGCGGCCGGAGAAGTCCGTGCCCTCGTGCGGGACGTTCTTGGAGTCGAGGAAGTCGGTGATCCCCTTCTCCAGCTGCGCCGAGCCCGCCGGGCCGGGGCCCGCGCCGGTGGCGTCCGAGTCGTCGCCGTCGTAGACGAAGTACGCGGAGTTCGGCGAGGCGATCATGTCGAAGTTCAGGTAGAGCTTGATCTGCTTCTGCTGCGCCGGGGTCAGCGAGGCGACGTACGCCTCGGAGCCGAGGAGGCCGTACTCCTCCGCCGACCACCAGGCGAACCTCACCTTGTTCTTGACCTTCGACTGGCTGCTCGCGAGCCGCTGCGCGACCTGGAGGATGCCGGCCGAGCCGGAGCCGTTGTCGTTGATGCCGGGGCCCGCCGCGACCGAGTCGAGGTGCGCGCCGAGGAAGACGGTGTTGTCCGCGTCGCCGCCCTTGGTCTCCGCGATGACGTTGTACGTCTTGCGGTTCTCGCGCAGCTCCCGCAGGTCGAGGGTGACCTCGACCGGGCCGGACGCCAGGTCGGCGATGAGCTTCTCGCCGTCCGCCTGGCTGATGCCGCCGGTGGGGACCTTGCCCACGGCCGGGTCGCCCAGGGTGCCGTTCAGGGCGCCGTCGGTGTTGTTGAAGATGATCGCGCCGACCGCGCCGGCCGCGGCCGCGTTGGTCTGCTTGACGGCGAAGGTGCAGCCGCCGCGTTTGACCAGCGCGATCTTGCCCGTGAAGGCGCCCGGCGCGAAGTCGCCCGGCTCGCAGCCGTTGCTGCCGTCCGCGTCGACGGGGGCGGCGGCCACCTGGGCGGTGACGCCCCCGGCGGGGCCGCTCGCGGTGTAGGTCATCAGGTGGATCGGGACGTCGCGGGGCGCGGCGCCGGTCACCTTCAGGGTCTGGGCGATGGCCTCGACGTACACGAAGTCGAATTCGTTCTTCGTGACCGTGTAGCCGGCCGCCTTGAGGACCTGGCTGATGTACGTCGCCGACTGCTCGTGGCCCTTCGAACCGGCCACCCGGGTGCCGTTGTTGTAGTCCGCGATGGACTGGAGGACCTTCAGGTGGTTGTAGGCCCCCTTCCCCGTCGCCTCCGCGACCAGCTTCCTGGCCAGCGCGTCGCCCCGTGCGGCGTCACTGGCCGGGGAGCTCGCTCCGGCCGGTCCCGCGAGCAGCAGGGGCGAGACGAGTGCTGCGGCCGCCAGGGCGGCGGTGGCTGCGGCTATACGGCGTGAGGGCATGCAGAAGTCCTTTCACGACAAGCGGGGCAGACGGACGAACGGACGAACGGGCAAACGGGCAAACGGGCAAACGGACGAACGGGCAGACAAGCGCGAACGAGCAAGCAGAAGCCTCGGCTGAAACTGTGAAGGAGCTGTGTGGCCGATGTGACGCACGTTAGGCATCAAAGCGCCGCTATGGCCAGAGTTTTCGCCGATTCCGGATTATGAATTCCGTATATCGGTACGTCGATACGGACCCGGCCGACGCATTCCGGCCAGCCCCGGACACCCCTCCCGACCAGCCGTTACCGCAGGATTCCCTCGATGAAGTCCGAGCCGATGCGCGACACCGTGGCCAGATCCAACTCATGCTGTACGTACCGCCCTTGGCGCCGCGTCCGCAGGAGTCCGGCCTTCTTCAGCACGGACAGGTGACGCGACACCTCGGGCGCGGATATCCCGTACACCGTGGCCAGTTCGCTCGTCGTATACGAGGCCCGCGCAAGACTTCGGCACAGCCGCATCCGCATCGGATGGGCCAGTGCCTCCATCCGCCGCTGGAGCAGTTCCACCGAGCCGGGGGACGAGGTGAGTTCGGGCGAACCGATCGGATAGTGGACCACCGGCCGCCAGCCGGGGGCGTGCAGCACCAGCAGGTGCGGCCAGCCGAAGTTCGTGGGGATGAAGACCAGTCCGGACCCGACGCGCGGATCGGTCGCCGTCGCCGAACCGTGGACCATCTTGTCCACGGTGATCCGCGTCCCGGCCGCGTCCACGCTCAGCGCCGCCGAGACCTCCTTGAGCGCGGCGGGCAGGCCCTTGTGGCGCAACACCTCCGCCTTGTGCCGGGCGTCCGCGCTCTGGCGCGGCTCGATCCGCCGCCAGGTGTCCGCGAAGAACGCCTCGTCGCAGTCCTCCAGCAGCCGCCGCAGCCAGACCCGGACCGCCGCCGGGTCGTCCAGCAGCCGCAGCGAGAAGTCCAGCTGGCGCGGCCCGCGCGCGGCCGCCGTCTCCAGCGCCTTCGCCCGGGCCGCCGGGTCGGTCAGCGGGGACGCCGCCGTGCCGTCGTTGTAGAGCGCCAGCCAGCAGTGCTCCAGCGCGGCCAGCACGAACCGCTCGTCGTCCATCCGGTCCAGGACGTCGAGCTCCTCCGCGAGCGTGGCGGCCGGCCGCCCGGACCCGCCGGGCACGGCAGCGAAGGGCATGAAGATGTCCGCGAACGAACTGCGCCACATGAAGTCCCCCTCCAGCAGCCGGTCGGCCAGGCAGGGGTTCATCGCGGCGGTGGTGGCGGTGATCCAGGAGCTCAGCCCCGTGTGGTGGGCGGGCTGCGAGAGCGCGTGCAGCGCCATGCACAGCTCGGCCAGCGGTGAGGGCGCGAAGGTGATGCGCCCGGTGGGCAGGCCGGCGATGTCGATGGTGACGCTCATGGGCTCATTCTGGCCGGTCAGAGCACGATGGTGCGCCATCGCGCACGGCCGTGATGGGCCGATTGACGGCACGCGTCAATCGACGGGCGGGATGCCGCCGACAGAGTGAGAGTGGAGGACATGACCGCCATTGAGCAGTACCTCCTCGACACCTACCGGGCCACCCAGCACCAGACCCCGATGCCGCCCGAGCCCGGCCGCCACGACCTCCGGGAGCTGCGCGCCGTCCGTACCTACGCGCGGTTCCAGGCCGTACTCGACGGCAGGGAGGCGCGCCACCCGTGGCGCGCGGCCCTGCACCGCGTACTGACCCGGCTGCTGCACCACGCTCCGCACCGGGCGCGGTCCTGCTGACCGGGCCCGGTGGGGCCCACCGGGGAGCGGGCCCCGCCCGAGCGCGCCGCCCCTGCGCCCCCTACGCCTTCCCGAGCCCCTCGATCCGCTCCACGAAGCCGCGGACCGCGTCCCGGACGTCCTGCTCCGTCCAGGACAGCGCCTCCTGGGCGACCGTCAGCTCCGCCAGCGCCAGCCCGGGCGGGCCCTCCGCCCACCAGCGGCCGAACAGCTGGGTCCCGGTCTCCTCCGCCTGGCGCACCGACGCCTCCGTCAGCGCGTCCGCGTCGTACGCCGCCCACACGTGGAACTGGTGGGTGGTCGGCACCTCCGGCTGGATCCGGAACCACGGCAGCCCCGAGGCCTCCAGGCCCTCCCGCAGCGCCCGCGCGACCACCTTGGCGTGCGCGACGTACGACGGCAGCTTCGGCAGCTCCCGCTCCAGCCCGGCCAGCGCGCTCAGGACCTGCGGGTACTGGCGGAACACCTGGCCGCCGTACCGGTGGCGCCACACGCGCGCCTCCTCGATCAGCGTGCGCGGTCCGGCCAGCACGGCGCCGCTCAGCCCGCCGAGCGACTTGTAGAAGGAGACGTACACGGAGTCCGCGAGGGCCGCGATCTCCGGCAGCGTCTTCCCGAAATGGACGGTGGTCTCCCAGAGCCGCGCCCCGTCGAAGTGGATGACCGCGTCCCGCTCCCGGCCCGCCGCGACCAGCTCCTCCAGCTCCTCCCAGGTGGGCAGCAGGAACCCCGGATCGCGCAGCGGCAGCTCCACCATCAGCGTGCCGAAGGGCTCGGGGTGCTCGCGCACCTCCGCGGCCGTCGGCTGGCGCAGCTCGCTCGTCGGGTGCACCGTGCGCAGCCCCGATACGACGGGCAGCGCGGCGTCCTCGTAGCGCTCGGGGTGGCTGCGCGGGTGCAGGGCCACCACCGGGTTGCCGGTACGGCCCGCCCAGCAGCGCAGCGCGACCTGCTGGGCCATGGTCCCGGACGGGAAGTACGCCGCGTCCTCCAGGCCCAGCAGCTCCGCGACCCGCGCCTCCAGCTCCGCGACCACCCCGTCGCCGTACGTGTCGGCCTCTTCCGCGGGGTCCCGGCCCAGCAGGGCGGGCAGGGCGGCGAGCTCCGCCAGCTGTTCCGCGACGGTCCGGTCCGCGCCGCCGCGGGAGAGCTTGCGCTCCGCGCCCCGGAAGGCGTCCCGCCGCCGGATCTTCTGCTCCGCGTCGTCGTCCTTGTCGTATGCCATGGCCCGATCCTGCCCGATCCGTCCGGGCCGACTCCGCGGAGGCGGACGGGCCGGACGGCCAGCGGCGGCAGGGCCTACGATGGCGGCGTATCGTCCGGTACCCCCCGCGGACTGGAACGGAAGGCTCGCCCCGCGTGAACACAGCCCATCAGACGGAGTTCCGGGATCCCTCGGACCGCCCCGCCCGGCTCACCGTCGGTGTCGTCGGCGCCGGCCGCGTCGGCCCGGCCCTCGCCCGCGCGCTCCAGCAGGCCGGACACCGGCCCGTCGCCGTCTCGGGCGTCTCCGACGCCTCCCGGCGGCGCGCGGAGGAACTCCTGCCCGACGTGCCGCTCGTCCCGCCCGGCGAGGTCCTCGCCCGGGCCGAGCTGGTCCTGCTGACGGTCCCCGACGACACGCTTCCCGCGCTCGTCGAGGGCCTCGCCGAGACCGGCGCGATCCGCCCCGGACAACTGCTCGTGCACACCTCCGGGCGCTACGGGACGGCCGTACTGGACCCCGCGCGGCGCGCCGGGGCCCTGCCGCTCGCCCTGCACCCCGCGATGACCTTCACCGGGACCATGGTCGACGTGCAGCGCCTCGCGGGCTGCTCCTTCGGGGTGACCGCGCCCGACGAGCTGCGCCTGGCCGCCGAGGCCCTGGTCATCGAGATGGGCGGCGAGCCCGAATGGATCGCGGAGGAGGCCCGTCCGCTCTATCACGCGGCCCTCGCGCTCGGCGCGAACCACCTGGTCACCCTGGTGGCCCAGGCCATGGAGCTGCTGCGCACCGCGGGCGTCGAGCACCCCGACCGGATGCTCGGCCCGCTGCTCGGCGCGGCCCTGGACAACGCCCTGCGCTCCGGTGACGCGGCGCTGACCGGCCCGGTCGCCCGCGGCGACGCCGGTACGGTCGCGGCCCACGTCGCCGAGCTGCGCAAGCACGCCCCCAGCACCGTCGCGGGCTACCTCGCGATGGCCCGGACCACCGCGGACCGGGCCCTCGCGCACGGCCTGCTCAAGCCGGAACTGGCCGAGGACCTGCTCGGCGTGCTCGGCCAGGACGCCGAGCTGCCGCCGACCCCGGGCACCCCGGGCGACCTGGGAGGGGACCCCCGATGACGGAGCTGCTGTCCACCGCGGGCGAGCTGGCGGCGCTGCCCCGCGTCCAGGACGCCCCGCGCGTCGTGGTCATGACCATGGGCGCCCTCCACGAGGGCCACGCCACCTTGATCCGCACCGCCCGCGAGCGCGCCGGGAGCGCCGGCCAGGTCGTCGTCACCGTCTTCGTCAACCCCCTCCAGTTCGGGGCGAACGAGGACCTCGACCGCTACCCCCGCACCCTCGACGCGGACCTGGAGATCGCCGCGGCCGCCGGCGCCGACGCGGTGTTCGCCCCGGCCGCCGACGAGGTGTACCCGGGCGGCGAACCGCAGGTACGGATCAGCGCCGGCCCCATGGGCACCCGGCTGGAGGGCGCCACCCGCCCCGGCCACTTCGACGGCATGCTGACCGTCGTCGCCAAACTGCTCCACCTCACGCGCCCCGACGCCGCGCTGTTCGGGCAGAAGGACGCGCAGCAGCTGGCGCTGATCCGGCGCATGGTGACCGACCTGAACTTCCCGGTCGAGGTCGTCGGCGTACCCACCGTCCGCGAGGACGACGGACTCGCGCTCTCCAGCCGCAACCGCTACCTCTCGGGCCCCGAGCGCCGGACCGCCCTCGCGCTGTCCCGCGCCCTGTCCGCGGGCCGCGACCGGCTCGCCGCGCAGGCCGCGCTGCGCGAGCGCGCCGAGGCCGGGGC